>NZ_LN879430.1:412500-700000 GCF_900070325.1 Herbinix luporum | reverse complement strand
TTTATACTGTTTCCTCTTTCTCTAATTCATCAACTTCACGTTTCATCTCCATTGCTCGAAGAGCTCTCCTTTTTCTTCTTGCCTCTTCTGATGAACGCATAATAAAATCCTTTATAACTTGGGATCGTTTAATATGTTCTAATACTAGTTTAGGATGTGTCGTATCTCCGGTATAGCAGGTAATGGTGCCAAGCTTAAAAATTCGTTCCATAAAACTTCTGGTCAGGCGAACATCCTGTATCTTATACATAAATGCATCATCTTCAGTGATACTTAAGAACCCTGATGTAATCGTCAACTTTTCCTCTGATATTGTATACTTAGTATAGCTTAATGGCAGACCTAAGAATTTTGTTCGTTTCCTCTCTACATATACCATGATAATACCCCTTTGAACATAACATGTTTTTTTAATATATCCTTATTTAAATTCAATTTCTTTACTTTTAGAATTATTTGAAACCAAGAGACTAATTTTTGATAAATCAGTATCCTTTTCTAGCTCAAATATCAAGACGGTCGGTATCTTTGAATTTGCAGCTATCTTCATATTAATATATTGAAGATTATTTTCTAACAGAACTAACAGGGGCTTATATATATTCTCCCCGTTTATTTTTAACTGATATTGTATCTTTTCTTTACTAAGATCAATGGTCATATCTTTATTATTTAAATTTTCAAGAGTGAAATTTACTATAAGTAGCTGATTACCTTTTCTCGGATCAATCGAAAACACACGATTCGTCTCATCTTCCGGATATGTATCGGCTAACTTATAGCCGGTAAATTGAATTTCAAAATTTTTATTTCCTATAACTTCAGATAAGCTATTAGTTTTATCTAAAGAATTAATTTCACTCTCGTTATCTAAGACATTATCTTTATTATCTATGACATTATCTTTATCTGTTTCTTCTATAGGCTCTTCTTTTGTATTTGTTGTGGCTTGATTGCTTAGTTCCTTTACTTCGTCATAACTAAGCAAGGAAAGAGAATAGTTCTTATCCTTGGCAAGTAATAGACCGGCCATATATTCCGCCACAATATCCGTCTCTTCCTCTGTTAAAGGGTATTCTTTCATACATCCCGTAAATAAAAGAGCCAAAACAGAAATAAATATTACTAAAAGCCGTCTCATTTGTACAGCCTCCATTCAATGGTAACTTAATATATATAAAAAATCTTATGCTATAAATATCATAGCATTAAAACTAATTTTCGGCAATAAAAACAAAAGATTATTTAATATAAGGCTTAAGTCATATCAAGCTCAAACCAAAACTCCACTCCCTTGGAATGATTAACTACACCACACTCTTTATTATGGGAATTCATAATTGCCTTAACAATTGATAAACCGATACCGCTGCCACCGTATTTTCTTGTCCTTGCCTTATCAACCTTATAGAATTTAACCCATATCTTATCTAATTCATCATCCGGTATCCTATTACCGGTATTAAATACAGCAACCCTTAGGACATTATCCCTAGGTATTAGTTTTATCTCTATAATCTTTTTGCCGTCAACATGATTAAGTGCATTATTAATATAATTAGTTACTACCTGCTCTATCAAATACTCATCTGCCCATACATATATCGGTTCTTTTTCGTCAAAATGTAAGGTTACTTGTTTTTGTTTAAATAGAATTTCCGTGGACCACAGTACAGAATTAATTAACTGAACTATATCAAACCTTTCAAAATTCACTTGATTACTGCCAAATTCCAACTCATTTAAAGTTAATAGCTTTTTAACCATTTGATTCATTTTATTTGCTTCATCTATAATAACTTCGCAATAGAAGTTCCTATTTTCTTCATCCTCATTGACATTTTCAACTAAACCCTCAGCATATCCTTGAATTAAAGATATGGGAGTTTTTAATTCATGGGACACATTAGACAAAAATTCCTTACGCATCTCATCAATTTCAGTTTTCTTCTGAATATCAATCTGCAACTCATTATTTGCTCTTTTAAGTTCCAATATGGTTTCCTGAAGTTTATCTGACAGGGTATTAAGACTAGTACCAAGGACCCCAATCTCATCGTTTTCCCTAACATGATATTTTGCATCAAAATCCAACTCTGACATTCGCTTTGCAATATGAGCCATCTCAAGAATAGGTTTGGTAAACTTTCTACTTATCATAAGCATAGCAATTATGCCAATAACAACTGCTATTAGACCGATATAACCTAGAAATTGATTTGACAAAGCAACACTTTCCTGAATACTTTCAAAATTAGATCGTAAAAACACAACCTTACTTCCCTCTAAAATGCCAACTAAATCTATATAATTGGCATCTAAGTGGTCATCGTAAAGCCTGTATATTACAAAATTTTCATTTTCCCCGATAACTGTTTTATCCCCTTGGCTCATATCTCCACTCATATAGTTTCGTATTAATAATTGTATCTGTAATTCTTCTCTTTCACCAAAATCCTGAGGCTTGGGGTAACTAGACAAGGATCTTCCCGCAAAGGGCATAAGAACATAAATATTTACATTAAAACTAGAGGATAGCCTTTCCATCTTCAAGGTGTCCTCTTCAGATAAAAATAATTCTTCTTGACTTTCTTCATATATATGTTGAACCTTATAAAAAACTTCTGCTATGCGGGCCACCTTAAAATTAAGGTAATAATCTGCCAAAAAAGTATGATTAATAAACCATGTAATAAAGATTGTAAATGCTATTAAAGCTGCCAGTAATGATGCCAGCTTAAATCTTATTGAACGTCTCATTCATCCACCTCAAATTTGTATCCAAGTCCCCAAATAGTTTTTATATATTTACCCTTATCTCCCATCTTACTTCTTAATTTTTTAACATGGGTATCTATGGTTCTTGCATCGCCAAAATAATCATAATTCCAGACATTATTAAGAATTTTTTCTCTAGAAAGGGCTACCCCTTTATTCATAACAAAATAGGTTAACAGTTCAAATTCCTTAAAGCTTAGATCAATAGGCACATTATCTATTTTTAACTGATGGGCTGCTTTGTCAAGAACAATGCCTCCAACTTCTATGATTTCTTCATCGATACCGGCAGTCCTACGAAGCACCGCCTCTACTCTGGCTACCAAAACTTTTGGACTAAAGGGTTTTGATATATATTCATCCACACCAAGTTCAAAACCTAAAAGTTCATCTTTTTCATCCCCCTTAGCAGTAAGCATAATAATAGGAACATCTGAATACTGCCTTATTTCCCTACATACCTGCCATCCGTCAATCTTTGGCATCATAATATCCAAAATTATTAATGCAATACCCTTATTTGAATAGAATATATCTAGGGCCTGCTCACCATCTTCAGCCTCTATCACTTCAAAATTATTACGTACCAAAAAGTCCTTAACCAGCTTTCTCATTCTGCTTTCATCGTCGACAACTAATATCTTTAGTTTTTCCATTTGGCACCTCCATTAATTTTGTATATACTGATATTTCATTATACCGATATTTACGAAACCTAGCTTTAGAGTATCAAATATCTATGATAAAATTGTGAATTATATTTTTATTTTACTATCCTAAACTTTTTAAATCAATGAAAAAGGGTCTTCAAATGTACTATAAGACATTTGAAAAACCCTTTTTATGTAATACTTCAGAAAACCTTAAGGTTATGCCTGAAGTAATTTGTATTCATAAATTTCATCTATTATATAGTATCCCACCTTCTCATAGGCCCGTTTAGAAAGCATATTTTTCTTGTCTACAAACAGGGTACAAAATTCATTGCCCTCATCCAAATACTTTTTACTTATATTATATATATTAGCTGCGGCATAACCCATGCCCCTATATTCCTCCGGAGTATATACATAACTAATTGCAACCCCATGAACCAACTTTCTGGTGGCAGAAGCCATTGATACAATCGTTTCATAAGGATCCTCAAATACATAAAGCCTATTGTTATCTATTAATTTTGTAACTTTAATCAGGGCAGATTCATAGTCAATTTCTTTAGCCAGTGCCTCAATCTGGAATTGTACCATCCAGTCAGTAATAAATTTCACTTCACTAGGTATTGCCAGTCTAGTCTTACCTTCTGCAAGTTTAATATCATGTATCTGTCTGATTTCCATTATGTCAGTTGCCATTCTTTCTGCAAAGGTACACTTGACATTTTTTCTATATTGATCTATAAAAGCCTCACATATCTCATATTTTGCACTTAAACCTTCCAGTTGTATTTGGTTTTCTGCCATATAATCTGCCAAAACCATGGCCGCTTCTCTTATATCTTTATTCTCATTTTGGATATAGACAGCCATATTATTTGATGGCATATTACTAAAATGCAAAATCACCTGTTCCTCATCCATAACCACACCGAATAATCCTTTATTCTCCTTTGTATTCTGCCGACTTTGGTAAGCATCATAAAGTACCAGTTGGCTGGCAGCCTCCTCTTCTAAAAGAATAGCTTCATTATCTAATAAATATGTCTCGGCATTTTTATATACCTTAACTATCATTTTACTTCCTTCTTTCTATGTGGTCATATATCCCATATTATAATTTTACCCATCTTTTGCATTTTAAACCAAAACTTGTACCTTTATCCATTATACTATCTTCGTCCATATTTTGTAAATACCATAAATCAAAATACTAGGGAGTTTTCTTCTTAAAAACTACAAAAACAGTTCCTCCTACTAATAAAATGCCGCCTACACTTACCCCTATAATAATAGGAAGTGATGTATCCTTCTTTTTGCTTTCTCTGTTATTATTATGGGCTATTTCTTGCATAAGGTCTGTATCCAAAACCAGATCATCCGTATAGGCAATATCTGCCCCTACATCTAGCTCTATAGACTCTTCTTTATCAGTTGTACCAAGTTCAGGTTCATTACTAGTATTAATAGATTCTATTTGTACAGATAACTCTTCTTTATCTTCAGCTTCAGGCTCAGCCATAAGCTCTCTTTCCTTTATAATTTTATCAATATCACTATCTACAACCGGTGTCTCTTCACCTATATCCATTTTAGGAGCTGCTGTATTATCAGATTTTGAATTCTTAGATTCTTTATCACTAGATACTGTATTACCGGTTGATGATTTATTAGATACTGCCGTATCTACTGCATTATTATCTGAAGATTCATCTACCATATCAGGGGCTTCCTTTGTTTCCTCAAGAAGGACTGGCTCTTCACTATCCACTACCTTAACCATATCATCACCAAATATCTGATATAAAAACTTAGCATTTTCTTCGCTATAAGGGGTAATACCTACTTCAACATAATTATCAGCTATTCCGGTATAGATAACTATAATGCCCTTCTCTTCTAGTTCATTGGCATGTTCTATAAATAAATACTGATTAATCTCTCTTTGTTTCTCATACAAAGCACTGTCCTTATCACTTACAATTTCAATAGGAGTTGGTTCTATTCCTTCCCCAGATTGTCCATAAGCTTTTACGGAAAATATAGCTGACATACATATAAACAGTGCAAATGTTTTTATGAATTTTTTTCTTATCATGTGTACCTCCATTTTTATTAACTACCCTAAAACCTTTATTGATATAACCTTTGTATATACAATATGGATATATTCTCTTATACTACATAGATTAGACGGTGCTACCACTAAAACAGTTCCCATTATTACTAATTTGCAGTTTATTAGCTTGACATTTCCTTTTATTAATATCATAATTTTTATACATCTTACAATATATTAAAGCGGAGGAAGACCTTAAGTGGAAGATAAAAACACAATAAAAAACAAGATTAAAGACTATTGTATAATCACCTTAGGAGTATTACTGGTGGTAGTAGGGGTATATTTTTTTAAATTCCCCAATAATTTTTCTATTGGCGGTGTCACCGGTATTGCCATTATCCTAAGCAATCTTTTTAATAACAGTATCAGCTCAGGAAGTATCGTATTGGTCCTTAATATAATATTGTTAATTTTTGCTTATGTCTTTATAGGCAAAAGCTTTGGTAATAAAACTGTATATGGCAGCCTTCTCTTGTCCATATCTTTAAAGCTTCTTGAAATAATAATTCCTCTTGAGGCTCCATTAACTAATGAGCCTATGCTTGAACTATTTTTTGCTGTGATTCTTCCTGCCGTAGGAGCGGCAATTCTCTTTAATATTGGTTCCTCCACGGGAGGTACGGATGTATTAGCAATGTTGCTAAAAAAATACACTAATATAGATATAGGCCGTGCCCTTTTAATCACTGATTTTTTCCTAACAATAGCTACTTTCTTTGTATTTGATTTAACTACCGGTTTTTTATCTATCTTAGGTTTACTTTTTAAATCAACCTTAGTAGATGTAGTAATCGAGAATCTAAATTTAAATAAATATTTCACTATAATATGTAGAAATCCAAAACCAATCTGTACCTTTATAACCAATAAACTTAATCGCAGTGCCACTGTATTTGATGCTAAAGGTGCTTTTACAGATCAAGATAAAAAAATCATATTAACTGTTATGAGTCGTGCCCAGGCTGTACAATTAAGAACATTTATAAAGGAAACAGATCCTGAAGCATTTTTACTTATTACAAACACCAGCGAAATTATAGGCCGAGGTTTCCGTGGATTATCATAAGCATATGCCGCATATATATAGAATGTATAAAATTACCGGAGGTTTATATGGAGGGCATCAATACTTTTGATACAAACTTGACGGAAAATCGGTTTTGGTTGCAAATAATGGGGGACCATGCAAGATTTATTTTTTTCTCATTGGCCCCCAATGAAGTAGAATATCTTCAAAGGTCACAGGATTTTATCGTAAACTATGACCAGCTACTAGAACAAATAAATAATCCCCTTAATACAGAAGAACTTGATATTATAAATAGACAGGCATATCAACTTACTCTTCAATTTCGTGATTTTAAACTTCTACTTCTTTCACAAACCCTCAGCTTTAAAATTAAAATCCATCTAACATCTTCCTTTATTAATGATATGTTAAATGAATTGGAAGATTACCTTACACTTCTATATTCCATTCAAATGAATAAAGAAATACTATTCCATCCTATTCATTATCACCTATTATGGTTACTAGATGCCATAGGCCATAGTGCTACTGTCACTTCTAATTTAGACCTAATAGAAAGGGATATGATTAATAAAAGTATTTGCTATGAAGCTCAATTTATGGATCTATATCTAAAAGCCACCATGATACATGGGTACCTGAGAACACAGTTAAATAATTTCTCTGCCTTAAGTCAGCTTAATAAAGAGGTGGAAAATTCAATCATTTCCTTTAAAGATTTCTTAGTGGAACTTCGTGACCAAAGGATAAACGGCCAGATACTTGGCACCCTCTTTCCTTTAATGGCGGACCATATGGCTAGGGAGGAATGTTATTATTTATGGAAATTATCCCAATCTGCAGGGCTTACAAAACGGCCGGATTGCGACCCAACAAGCCCTAGGGTTGAAGGATAAAAGATATTACATATCCAAATTTATATATACATAAGATATATAAACTGACTATCTTTAAAGGAGTAGTAATGGAGTTTCAACAAAGCAGAACATATGCCAATCTACAAAATGCTTATGAAATGGAACTTATGCAAAGTACTTTATATTCCATATATGGCGATATTGCCAGACAGGAAGGCTATAGGCAAATAGGCAATATTTATGATATATTCCAACGAAATAATAAGGAACATGCAATAATATGGTTACGGCGATTAAATGAAGGTAGCCTTCCAACTACTGCCGATACCCTTTCTACCTCTGCAAACGTGGAAAACTATAAGGGAAACCAACTTTACAGAGAGTATGCCAATATTGCCAGTGAAGAAGGATATAATGATATAGCCAACCTATTTAATGGTATTGCAAATATTGACCTTAACCATGGACTTCAATTAGAAACACAGTATTCCGATGTTGTAAGAGGGGAGGTTTTTTGCAAACCACAGGCACAGCTTTGGATTTGCATGCAGTGTGGTAATATTATGAACGGTCTTTGTGCTCCTGAAATCTGTCCCGTATGCGGATTCCCTCAAGGATATTACAGATTATATGGTACCGAACCTATCTAATAACTTATCAAGTCATTTATGTACAAATTGGAGGCAGATAAACAATAGCTGCCTCCAATTTTATCATATAAAATTTATTATTTCCTATTTGCTACTTAGTTGGTAAATAACTGTGTCCAGTATATAACCCCTCCAGACTGATATACCCCTATACCAATTTTATTAAAATTACCGTTTAAAATATTAGCCCTATGTCCTGGAGAATTCATCCATGCACTTACAACTTCCTGTGGAGAACGCTGGCCGTATGCTATATTTTCACCTGCTGTCCTATATGAAACTCCATATTCCTGTAAAACAGTTGAGAATTTTGAACCGTTAGGTCTGGTATGTGAAAATGATGCCTTAGTTTCTTCTGCACGTTTGTTAGCCGCTGCTGTTAAGCTGGAATTGGTGCTTAGAGCAGATAGTCCTGCATTTGCTCGCTCAATATTAACCAGTCTTAATACTTCATCTGCATAGCTGTTATTAGAAGTATTTGTAGGGTTAGAAGTATTCTTAGGGGTAGTGCTAGGTGCCTTCTCCTTTGGAGTTGGTGACGGAGTCCTTGTAGGAGTCGTATTAGAAGGAGTCTTACTTGTCTTACCTTCTTGCTTTCCTAATAATGATAAAATATCTTCTAAGGAATCTAGGTTGTCAATATTATTAATATTGACATTACTATATCCATTTTGCTGTAATACTTCTACTACATCATCAACAGATTTGCAATTAGATAAATCTATATTCTTATATATATACTTTTTATCAATATTTTTGCTGTTACTACTCTGCTTGACAGATTCTGTAGCTTTATTAGTACTTGTAGTATCAGTTGTTTTGGAAGTTTCCTGTTTCTTTGCAGCATTATTAGTTTCAGACTTACTGTTAGAATCATTTTCTGCTTTCTTGGTCTTTGTAGTGACATTATTATCCTTTGTATTTAAAGCTTTTTTATCTTCCTTAGTATCTTTCTTTGTAGGGGCATCCTTTTCTACTTCAGAAGCATTATCTTTTATATTCTGGTGATTTTCTTTCTTTATCTCATCCGCAGGTAGATTTGTAATATCTTCTACAACTTCGGCTTCTTCTTCTATTTGAACTTGATCTATATGTCTATCTAGGATTGCTTCATCATTGTTTACAATCTGATTAATACCGAATGAACCTGCAAGTGACAGTGCCATTGAACATAAAGTTACTATTATCTTTTTCATTATTTTTACCTCCTGTGTGGTGTCTGTCTTGCTGCCCCTTAAGACTACCACAGTAGAACAATGGCTTCAACAGTTAAATACTGTCCTATCTTCCAATTAACGGTATAAACAGGTGCTTTTTAACTTCTGCAATTTCTATAAATTTCATGTATTTTTTCCTTGTTACTCCATTGAATTTTTGCTTTTACTGCCCATTTTAAGTGTTTTATAGGATATGGTAAAACCTGCTTCTTGCAAGGGGTAAGAGCATAAATCACTTAAGATGTATCAAGAAGTTTATTTCATTGTTTTTAAATATTTATTACATATTTATTAACTTTACTGTTATTTTTACCATATTATAACTATTTTGTCAATATAATTTTGGTATAATTATCGTTTTTTTACTTAAACTAATAACATATCTTTTTACAACTTTTGAACTAAAGAAAGGAGAAAGCTAATGGATAGATTCCATGATAGTAAGGCAACCCCTACAAAAAGAACCGGAGAAAAAAATAATAGTGACTCTGTTCATACCGGAAAGAATATAGATAATGATACAAGCAAGATTATTGCTCCGGAGATAGTACCTACTACCCCGGCTACAGCAACCCCTTCTATACCTGATGAAATGCCTGCAAGAGAGATTAAATAAGTAGAGAATTAAAAAAGGATAAGTCTTTATATCAACTTATCCTTCTTTTTTCTATATACTGATTATTACTTAAATTTGATTACACTAAATATAATACATGGGAGTAGAATCCTTTTGTAAATAACTCTCAGTAATATCCTTTAATGTAAGCCCATCTATAAAAGAAAAAACTCTTTCATCAATCTCATTCCAAATATTATCTCTGATATAGCTTTCTATCCGGTTGCTTACAACTTCATCCTCCATTGGAACTACGGATAAATCACCTTCTAGTGCTCTTAGAATCATTCCCACGGTTATTTCTTTTGCATCCTTTGCTAACTCATAACCTCCCTGAGCTCCCTTTATACTTTTAACTAATCCTGCTTTTCGCAAAGCAGAAAACACCTGCTCTAAGTAACTTTTAGATATATCTTGCCTTTGGGCAATACTAATTAAGGGTACCAATTCATTTTTTGAATACAGTGCCAAATCTATCATTGCACGTAGGCCATATCTACCCTTTGTTGACACCTTCATTATGCAATTCCCCTTCCAAAACTTAATCTTTTTTATTCGTATTCAAACACTCGTATTGTCTCGATTATTACAGGTTCGGCAGGAACACCATTATATTCATCAATTTTTTCTACTCCTGCTACCGAATCCAAGACATCATAACCATCATAAACCTGACCAAATACTGTGTGATATTCAAATAGCCATGGAGTACCTCCAACTTCTCCATAGTTTTTTCTAGCCTGCTTATCAAATTTCATTCCATATTTTTCCGATATCTGATTAAGTGTTTGATCATCGTAGGTTTCTTTTGACTGTACAATAAAAAATTGACTGCCATTGGTATTAGGACCTGCATTGGCCATACAAAGGGCTCCCCTATATGGGTGTAGATTTTTTGAAAACTCGTCCTCAAAATTTTCGCCCCATATACTTTCTCCACCGGTACCTGTACCTAAAGGATCTCCACCTTGTATCATAAAATCTTCAATTATTCTATGAAATGTCAGACCATCATAATAGCCTTCCTTTGCATGGGTTATAAAATTTTCCACAGCTTTTGGTGCTTCCTCTTTAAAAAACTTAACAAATATTGAACCATGATCTTTAATTACTATTTCGGCAACTGTTTCTCCTAATTCAGGTTCTGAAAATTGAGAACTACTACTTTCCTTTTTCCCACAGCTGCTCATAGAAAATATTGAAATAATTAATAAGAATATCAAATATGTTTTCTTCATAATCAGTGCTCCTTAATATCTCAAATATTATATTAAAGCTTATTTAATCTTCACCATTATATAGGCATCGATATTTTTATATTCCCTATCTTCCCAAATCTCCCATGTGATATTTCTTGTGATAATAGAAACTATTGCATTGTCATTTTCAATTCTAAATTCCGATTCATTGGGGGATAAAATTCCACTACGCTCCTGCCTATCCTTAATCTTAGCAAAAATTTGATTTAAGGAGTACCTAAGTAACTCATCTTCTGTATTGTTCATTAAAACAAGATCACTATTATCCTTTGTATTCTCTAATATCAAGAAATATCCCTTATCTCCCCATGGCTCAGCTAATAAGTTTGTATCTTGATTATTCCAATCTAAATTAGCTGCTATAAAAAAGTCATACAAGGACACATCAATACCTGTCTTCTCCGGCAGGTATAGATTGTATGTTTCGTATTTCTTTATTGTCCATTCATATTGATAAAAGCCAAAGGTTTTCTCAAAATCCTCTGTTTCATTATAGGACTGAAGCCAGTTTATATCCTCTATATAATCCATATCATCTAAATAACGGATAGTATCTCTAATAACCTCTTTATCCTCATTAGAAAGGTCAGCCTTAGGAATTATCATATCATCTTCAAGCATTTCATTTTTTATTAAAACCTTATGCAAACGGTTAATCTGATTTCCTTTGCTGATTGTAAAAGCATCCACCGGGGGAAGTATGGAAATTATAGAAAGAATAATTAGTATGGGGGCAATAATATTGTTCTTTTTATTTGGCAAAATGCTAAAAATTACTGCAGATACTGTGGCAAAGATACCAAACATTATCACATAATATCTGCCGCTAGTAATACCCAGTTCTCCGATTTTTAATATGCTTGAAACCGTCTGAAATAAAACCACAGGAATTAAAACTTTAGGAAAGACCATTCTAAAATATTTTGTGGCTTTGCTGTCTATTACAGAAGCTAACAAATACACTGTTATTACTGTAATAGAATATGATACCAGTAAAGGTTCCATTAAATTGTCTTTCCAAAAGTCTCCGGTAATATTAAGAAGGATATATAATAAAAGTATGGCAGTAAATATAGTGGTAATAGGGATTACAATATATGAAATCAGCCCATTTAAAAATTTAGAAGGTTTCAGTTCTTCTAAATCACTGTCTGTTTCCCCATCAACTTTATCCAAATTATCATTTTCTGAAAATCCAGGATATATGGGTATTAGGGAAAGAAAATGTATGGGGGCATATATAAAAGCTATTATACTGCCCACATGGAAATATGCTTTACTATCTACCTCGACAATCAAATTATTAGTTGCCATAAGTACTAGGGCCGCACCTAAATATAATACACCGGCATAAAAAGCAACTATAAAGAATGCCTTAAATACAGCCATAAAGCTTTCACTAAATCCAATTTTGGACTTTATAGACGGTATCCATATAAATCCAATAATTAATATAAAAAAGATTACCATAGTTCTTATAACTGTTTCAGGATTAAATGCTTTTAGTACATACACCAGGACCAAATAATATATAGTTGCTGCAAGAATTGCTACAGCACAAAAAACAAGTCTAATTTTTGTTCCCGAGAAAAAGCGCTCATAAATCATCTGCAATAGCATATATATAGTTGCACCAAGCAAAAATGAAATTAAAAACTCTGAAAAATTAGTTAACTTATTGTTATTAATGTAACATGAGGTTAATATAGCCGAACATAAAAACAATATTATAGAAACCGGATAACGTTTAACTGTCGAAGTAAGGCCCTGGAGGGTTGTTAAAATCTTATCTCTTTTCTTCATATAAGAATCTCCTTTTTTATAAGTAGTGTCAAGTCTGACACCCTGTTCTACTTTTAAAATACTAGGGGACTTTCAATGTTCTAAATAAGTTGTTACAACTAATCTTATAATATCCTAAATATTATAACATATCAGTAAAATAGTGCCAAGATAAATAAAAACCATCTCATAAACCCCTTTTAATTTTGGTAAATTTATCGGTAGTGTTATGAGATGGTTATTTTCTTAATTGCAAATCAATTAAAATCTAAAGTGTTAATTATTATCTATTTGTAAAACATCATCTTTACCTACAGGAAGTAAAATTGCTAAAACTATACCTGCAACAGCAGCAAGAGCAAGTCCTGATACACTTACTGTATCTGTAATCGGTATACTATCACAACCGATTCCTAATACAAAAATAATCGCTGCAATCATAAGGTTTCTACTATTACCAAAGTTAAGTCTGGAATTAATCAAAATTCTAACACCGACAGAAGAAATCATACCATACAAGACAATACTTATGCCTCCGGTTACCGGTGAAGGAATACTGGTTACAAAACCCCCAAACTTCCCAATCAAGCCCATTACTATTGCAATACAGGCCGCTATACGGATAACAGCCGGATCATAATTCTGTGTAACAGCCAGTACACCGGTATTTTCACTATAAGTTGTATTTGCAGGTCCACCAAGTAAACCGGCCCAGGCAGTTGCCAATCCATCACCCATAAGAGTTCTATGAACTCCCGGATCATCCATGAAGTTCTTACCACAAACAGCACTGTTGGTAGTTATATCTCCTACATGCTCAATTAATGTAACTAAGGAAATTGGGGCAATTGCAAGTATTGCATCCAGATTAAATTTAGGAAGTAAAAATAACTGTGATTTAATATTTGAATCCATTAAGGAGAAAAATTCTGCATTTTTAACCGGATCCAAGTTAACAAGTCCTAATGGTATACATACCAAATATCCAATAATGATAGCAAAAAGAATTGGCATTAAATTATATATTCCCTTTGCAAATACAGATATTCCAATGCAAGTTGCAAGAACAATGACTGTTATTAATACTGCTTTTAAGCTAAATACCATTTCACCAGCATCATTTTGTAGATAAAATGCACTGTTAATTGCAGTAGCACTTAATCTTAATCCTATTACAATTATAATCGGTCCAGTTACAATAGGAGGTAATAGCTTATTGACCTTTTCATAACCAACTAGCTTAATTATTATTGAAAAGATTGCATATATAAGACCCGCAACAATCAATCCGCCCTTTACAGCTGCAAGTTTAGGCAAAAAATCAGGATCACCTATCCTAGAATCACCTATAACAGCTGTTATTCCAACCATAAATGCAAAACTTGAGCCCAAAAAAACAGGAACCTTATTTTTTGTTATTAAATGAAATAACAAGGTTCCTGTCCCTGCACAAAATAGTGTAATTGAAGTATCAAGCCCTGTCAATGCGGGCACTAATACCGTTGCACCAAACATGGCTAATACATGCTGAAGACCAAGTATGATTTTTTTGTGTAGTGATTTCTCTCCCATATCTTTCTCCTTTAATTTTATGTTTTGTATAATTTTAAATTTTAACCTTGTATATGATACAGTATTTGCATTAATAAATCAATAGTAAATTTTAAAATAATTTTCTTTAAAAATGATGCCCCATGTTATTTATGAGGCATCATTAAAAACAACAATAAAATCTTCTTAAACATTTACATAAATATATATTTTAGTATAAATGCTATTGCTAATATATACATGACAACACTGATTTTTTTCTCTTTTACCTTACCGGTAATCAAGTTGATTACTACGTATGAAATAATACCAAAGGCGATTCCCTCAGATATACTATAGGTAAAAGGCATAGCTATGAGACATATAAATGCCGGAATTGCTTCTGACATATCATCAAAGTCAATTTTTAGTATAGAACTTATCATGTAGAAACCTACAATAATAAGAGCCGGTGCTGTGGCAAAACTGGGAATTGCCAAGAAAACAGGTGATAAGAAAATGGAAAGACCGAATAATATTGCTACAACAAAGGATGTAAGTCCTGTTCTTCCACCTTCAGATACACCGGTAGCACTTTCTACATAGGTTGTTACTGTAGATGTTCCAAGTAAAGCACCTGCAGTTGTTCCTACTGCATCAGCCATTAGAGCACCTTTTATACGTGGCAAATTGCCATCTTTATCTAACATATTCGATTTAGAAGCAACACCAATTAAGGTTCCTAATGTATCGAATAGGTCAACAAAGAGAAAGGCAAATACAACTACAAAAAAGTCTAGAGATAAAATATTGGAAAAATCCAATTTAAATGCCACATCAGCTAGAGCAGATAGTTGAAAGCCTCCGGAAAAATCAGGAAGTAAGGAATAATATCCGGCAGCCGGATCAACAATATAAAGTCCTGAAAGTTGGCATATGATACCAAGAATCCAAGTTGCAAGAATTCCAAATAAAATACCGCCCTTTACCTTTTTAATTAACAGTATTGCAGTTATTAATACACCGATAATCGCAAGTATAACACTTACATTTTCAGTTCGTGTTACTCCTTCTCCATTAAAAGCATGAAATTGAACTAGTGTGGCTGCATTGTCCTCAACAATTCCCGCGTTCTGTAAACCTAAAAAAGCTATGAATAAACCTATACCAGCACTAACCGCAAGCTTTAAGGTCATCGGAATCGAACTAAAAATTGCTTCACGAACTTTAGTTAAAGATAAGAGTATAAAAATTAATCCTTCAATAAATACTGCTGTTAAGGCAACCTGCCAGGAATAACCCATTTTTATAACTACCGTATAAGCAAAATATGCATTTAGTCCCATACCGGGAGCTAAGGCAAAAGGATAGTTTGCTAAAAAGGCCATTAATAAAGTAGCAATAAATGACGATATGGCTGTTGCCATAAATACTCCATTGGGGTTCATTCTAGCAGAGCCCTCAAGTCCTAAAATATCATTAAAAGCTGTCATGGTACTTGGGTTTACAGCAAGAATGTAAGCCATAGTCATAAATGTCGTAATTCCTGCCATCACTTCTGTTTTAACATTGGTTTTGTTTTCTTCCAACTTGAACATTCTTTCTAACATATGCTTCCTCCAGTAAATTCCTAATAAATAGATTATTTATCACGGAATAATTGTATCAAATGTTACTAAATCATACAAGATATCTACTTATTAGATATTTTAATCTTATTTATTAGGATTCACTTTGTTCCTCTTTAATATTCTCCTCAATTACTTTTTGTTGTACATCGGATGGAGCTTGCTCATACCTAGCAAACTCATATGAAAATTCCCCAAAACCACCGGTCATAGAACGTAAATCCGTAGAATATCCATGTAGTTCAGCTAAAGGTATGTCTGCCAAAATTTCCTGTTTACCGTCAACAGGATTCATACCTAATACACGACCCCTTCTCTTATTTAAATCACCCATAACATCACCGGTGAATTTGTCCGGCACAAGAACCTTTAAAGATACAATAGGCTCTAAAAGAACAGGGGAAGCTTCCATAAATCCCTGCTTAAAGGCTAATATTGTTGCCAGCTTAAAGGCCATTTCTGAAGAGTCTACAGGATGGTAAGATCCGTCTACTAAGGTTGCTTTAATGCCTACTACCGGATAGCCTGCCAAAGGTCCCTTAAGAACACTCTCCTGCAAGCCTTTTTCAACAGCAGGGAAATAGTTCTTAGGTACAGCACCGCCAAATATTTTTTCTTCAAAGATATATTCTTTTTCTAAATCTCCTGAAGGTTCAAATTCCATCAAAACGTCACCGTATTGACCATGTCCGCCGGATTGCTTTTTATGTTTACCGCGAACACTGACCTTCTTACGTATAGTCTCTCTATAAGGTACTCTAGGCTTCAAAACTTCAACATCAACCTTATATTTAGATAAAAGTTTGCTTACTGCTACATCTAGATGTTGATCACCAATTCCATAAAGAAGGGTCTGCCTATTTTCCTTATCATTTACTACTTTTAAGGTAAGATCTTCATCTGTAAGTTTTGCCAAAGCTTGGGATACTTTATCATCATCTCCCTTATTCTTGGTCCTATAACGGATATAAGTATAAGGTTCTGATACCTCAATAGGATCATACTCAATAGGATCTGCCTTAGTAGCCAGGGAGTCTCCTGTGGCTGTTTCTGACAGTTTAGCCAGGGCACCTATGTCACCGGCATGGATTTCATTTACTTCTATTTGTTCTTTTCCACGTAAGATATATAGTTTATTAACCTTTTCTTCAATATCTTTATTCACATTGTATAAGGGAGTATTAGTCTTAAGAACACCTGAGCAGACTTTAAATAAGGAAAATTTACCGATAAAGGGATCGACAATAGTCTTAAATACCCTTGCTGAAAATGGTTTTGAAGAATCATAATTACCTTCAAAGCTTTCACCGGTCTTTACATTTTTGCCTGATATCGTAAGCTTTGTAGGGTCGGGGAAATACTTAACAATTGCCTGTAAAAGCATGGTTGTGCCTTGGGCATTAAGGCCTGAACCCATTAGTACAGGGACAACAGAGCCATCTATAACATTAGCTCGAAGCGCCTGAGAAATCTCTTGCTGGGTAAATTCTTCACCACTAAAATACTTATCCAGCAATTCTTCACTGGTTTCCGCAACAGATTCCAGCAGGGTTTCTCTAAACTTCGAAAGATTTTCCATAGTATAATCAGGAATCTCACATTCCTCATAATTACTTCCTGTTGTAAATCTTCTACCTGCCATCTTTACAACATTGACAAATCCAACGAATTTTTCATTTTCTCTAATAGGTACATGGAAAGGGGCAATCTTCTTGCCATACAATTCACTTAAATTCTCTACTACTTCTCTAAAACTAGCATTGTCTACATCCATATCAGTAACAAAGAACATTCTAGGCAGATTGTACTTTTCACAGAACTCCCATGCCTTTATTGTTCCTACTTCTACACCGGACTTAGCTGACACAACAATAACAGCGGCATCAGCAACTGCTAATGCTTCCTCTACCTCTCCTATAAAATCAAAATATCCCGGTGTGTCTAAAAAGTTGATTTTTGTATCTTCATATTCAATAGGTACTACTGTAGTGCTTATGGAGAATAGTCTTTTCTGTTCTTCTTTGTCGTAGTCACTGATTGTATTCCCCTCTTCAACCTTGCCTTGACGTTTAAGAATTCCAGTTGAGTAAGCCATGGCTTCGACTAAAGTAGTCTTGCCACAGCTTCCGTGGCCTAGCAAAACAACATTACGTATCTTTTCTGAACCATAAACATTCATACCATATTCCTCCATTACATTATTTAGTAAGTAGTAGAGTAATAACAAGTCAATATGTTGTTACCCAATTATACCTCTTAGTTTATTTTACTAAATAAACCCTGTGATTACAATAGTTTTACGGAATATTTAACAATTATATTGTAAATATATAGTTTTGCACTTTAAACCGTAACGCTTTAAACAATCAGAGTATTGACAGAGAGTTTGATTAAGAGTATAATTCCCCTAAGATTAAAAAAATTATTGGATTCTATTATGTTTAAAGAATCTTAGATTGCTTAATATATAGAATATATAGTTAAAGGAGTTTTTTATATGATTATTGTAATGAAGCCAAATGCAAAACCAGAATCCATTCAAAAAATAAAAGCCATCATAGAAGAAAGGGGCTTAAATGCACATATATCAGATGGCCATGAAGTTACTATTATCGGAGTAGTCGGTGATAAGTCAAAACTGGTAGACCAAAACTTAGAAATATATGAAGATGTAGATAAAATTGTTTCCGTTACAGAAAGCTATAAGCTTGCCAATAAGAAATTCCACCCTGAACCTACCAAAGTAAAAGTTGGAAATGTGATAATAGGGGGAGACACCACAGTAATAATGTCCGGTCCTTGTGCTATAGAAAGCAGAAAGCAACTTCTTGATACTGCCCATGCTATTAAAAAGGCCGGAGCCCATATATTACGTGGGGGTGCTTATAAGCCAAGAACTTCACCCTATGCATTCCAAGGACTTGAGGAAGAAGGATTATCTTATATGAAAGAAGCCAGGGAAGAAACCGGTCTTCCTGTTATTTGCGAGGTAACAAGCCTTAATGCCATAGAGGCAGCCATAAAATATGTAGACATGCTTCAGATCGGAGCTAGAAATATGCAAAATTTCTATCTATTAAAGGAAGCAGGAAAAACCGGACTCCCTGTATTATTAAAACGGGGTCTGTCGGCTACAATTGATGAATGGCTAAATGCGGCAGAATATATAATAGCAGAAGGTAATCCCAATGTTGTCCTTTGTGAACGGGGAATTCGAACCTTTGAAACAGCAACTAGAAACACCTTAGACATTAGTGCTGTACCGGTTATAAAGTCAAAAAGCCACCTTCCTATTATAGTTGATCCTAGCCATGCCACCGGTGTCAGATCCTATGTAAAATCCATGTCAATGGCTGCTATTGCCGCAGGGGCAGACGGGCTTATGATAGAAACCCACCCCGATCCCTCAATTGCCTTAAGCGACGGTCCTCAATCCTTGTCCTTTGAGCAATTTGAAGATTTGACAAGTACTCTGAAACCACTGATCAATTTATTGGGCAAAAATTTATAGGAGGAGTAAATGAAAGATACGGATGCTGATTTTATAATAAATAAAATAGGTTTTATAGGATTTGGATTAATTGGGGGCTCCATTGCCAGGGCAATTAAAAAGAGCCGCCCCCATACCCTTTTATATGCCTATGATCATCATGCCAATCCTCCCAGTGCTGATTTTAAAGAGGCTCTATCTGACGGTGTACTTGATTATGTGACGGGAAACCTAACAGAGGGCTTTCCTGATTGCGATATTATTTTCCTTTGTGC
This sequence comes from Herbinix luporum, assembly GCF_900070325.1. Classification (GTDB taxonomy): domain Bacteria; phylum Bacillota; class Clostridia; order Lachnospirales; family Lachnospiraceae; genus Mobilitalea; species Mobilitalea luporum. The sequence continues at coordinate 680,113 of NZ_LN879430.1, read as the reverse complement.
CCCTGTACTTGCAAATGTCTCATATCTGGAGAATTTAAAACACATTGTAAAACCCTCATGTATCATAACCGATGTGGGAAGTGTAAAGGATAACATTCACCAGGCAGTAACTAAGCTTGAAATGGAGGATGTATTTATCGGGGGCCATCCCATGACCGGTTCCGAAAAAACAGGATATGTCAACTCCTATGCTTTATTGCTGGAAAATGCTTATTATATCCTTACACCTACCAGTAACACTTCGGCGGACAAATTAAAGATACTGCTAAATCTGATTGAAGAAATGGGTTCTATACCAATCATTCTAGACCCTAAAGAACATGATGAAATTACAGCGGCAATTAGCCACCTTCCCCATATTATAGCTGCCACCTTGGTAAACCTAATAAGGGAATCCGGGGATATTTCAAAAATGATGAAGCAGCTGGCCGCAGGAGGTTTTAAGGATATTACAAGAATAGCCTCTTCATCACCGCAAATGTGGCAAAACATCTGTCTTACCAATTCCAAGGTAATAAAAAATATTTTAAACAGATATATCAAAAAGCTAGAGACAGCTTATCATGCCTTGGATGAAATGGACGGAGAATATCTATATAAAATGTTTGATACGGCAGGAGAATTTAGAGACAGTATACCTAATAAATCTATCGGTCTTATAAACAGAATCTTTGAAATATATGTGGATATTATAGATGAGACCGGTGCCATAGCCTCCATTGCTGCCTTGCTTGCCGGTAATCATATCAGTATAAAAAATATCGGTATTATTCATAACAGAGAATTTGAAGAAGGTGTCCTTCGCATAGAATTTTATGATGAGGAATCTGAAGAAGCTGCAAAAGAATTACTTAAAAGACACCACTACCATATACATGAAAGGTGATTCTTTAAAATAGTTAAAGGAGCTTTGATATGATAATAAAAAAAAGAAATCCCTTAAAAGGATACATAACTGTTCCCGGTGATAAGTCCATTTCCCACCGTGGGGTTATGATTGGAGCACTGGCTAATGGAAAAACAGAGGTAAATCATTTTTTACTGGGTGAAGACTGTCTAGCAACCATCTCATGTTTTCGCCGTCTGGGCATTAATATAGACATAGATTTTCAGAATGAAAAAGTAGTTATAGAGGGCAAAGGCCTGGATGGTTTAAAAGCGCAAAATGATATACTTAATGTAGGAAATAGCGGAACTACAATACGTCTAATGTCCGGCATATTATGCGGTCAAAATTTTTCTTCCCTTATTACCGGTGACTCTTCTATTCAAAGCAGACCTATGAAGAGGATACTTACCCCCCTAAAACAAATGGGGGCAGATATAGAAAGCCTTAATCATAATGGTTGTGCTCCCTTAAGCATAAACAGCTCAAAATGTCCGTCATTAAAAGGCATACATTACAATTCCCCTGTGGCCTCTGCCCAGGTTAAATCCTGTCTTCTTTTGGCAGGCCTTTATGCAGAAGGAGACACTCTAGTTACAGAACCGGCTATATCAAGAAACCATACGGAGCTAATGCTAACAAACTTTGGTGCTGAGGTAAAATCAATAGATAATACCGTATCCGTTAAGCCAAGACCTTCACTTACCGGAAGAAAAATAGATATTCCCGGAGATATCTCCTCTGCCGCCTATTTTATTGCAGCGGCACTTATAGTACCCAACTCTGAACTGCTGATTAAAAATGTGGGCATTAATCCTACCCGAGCAGGGATACTAAAAGTATGCCAGATGATGGGAGCAGATATAAAATTAGAAAATATTAAAGAAAATGGCAACGAACTATCAGCAGATTTACTGGTTCGTCACAGTAATCTTAAGGGAGTCAACATCGGTGGCAGTATTATTCCTACCCTAATAGACGAGATTCCTATTATCGCTGTACTCTCCTGCTTTGCAAAAGGAAGGACCGTTATAAGGGATGCCCAGGAATTAAAAGTTAAAGAATCCAATAGAATTGATGTAATAGTAGATAATCTCTCCCGTATGGGGGCAGATATTGAAGCAACCGATGACGGAATGATTATTAATGGGGGAAAACCTCTTCATGGTGCCACCATCGATTCTAAGATGGATCATCGAATTGCCATGGCCTTTGCTATTGCCGGCCTAATGGCTGATGGTGATACAAATATCCTAGATTCAGAATGTGTTGCCATATCCTATCCGGGATTTTTTAAAGATTTAATAAACTTGCAAAACTGAAATAAAAAAGGGTACCTGCTACCATGAACAAGTTGTAAACAAAATTATCTTTTGTTCTTAATTTGTTCATGGTAATGGTACCTTTAATCAAATTGAGAGATATATAGTTTGTAGTAAAAGCCCTTCTTCTCCATAAGCTCCTTATGGGTTCCCTGTTCCACTATATCTCCTTTATCCACTACCAGAATATTATCGGCTCCCTGAATAGTAGACAATCTATGGGCTATGACAAAACAAGTCTTTTGCTCCATAAGTTTTCTCATGGCTTTTTGTATCTTGATTTCTGTTCTGGTATCTACATTGGAGGTTGCTTCATCAAGTATCAGCATCTTTGCATCCATAAGCATGGCCCTGGCTATAGTAAGAAGCTGCTTTTGGCCTTTGGATATGTTCATACCATCCTATCCTCATTTATAATGGTATTATATCCCTCGGGAAGCCGCTTAATATATGAATGAATACCTGCCATCTTTGCTACATTTACCACTTACCGTTAGAAGTCATAAATAAATGATTCAAATTATCATAGAGACGAAAAACAACATTATCCCTATCCTTAAGCAAATCCTGCCAGGCCAGGTAATCGATATCTGCATATATCTGAAAGTCTTTACTTCCCTGTGCTATAAATATAGGTATATTCAGATTTTTAACTATATCAGCTACATCAATCTGATTTAAACTATACCAAAAGGAATCAGGATAACCTAAGATTATCTCTCCACTACTCTCCTTTAAACCTTTGATTTTCTCCACCTGCATATTAATCTGATTCATCTGAACTTTATACATTTCTTCCGTTACAGTTTCAGTAGCTTTAAGTAGGATTTCATTTTGATCAACTATTATATCTTCAAGTCTTCTGGGACTTCCGGCAAGACTAACTATACCATCTACTTCCTCATTATCTGCGGCAATTTTAGCTGCCATCATTGCCCCAAGACTATGTCCTATTACATATATTCCATCAGTATCTACTTTGCCACAATTTTGTGCATATTTTATGGCCATGCTAGCATCATTTAAACAATCGTCCTGTATTGTAAATTCTGGCTTATCATATTGTGAAACACTCTCATGATAACGTATTACCGCAACACCATGACTTGCCAGTCCGTAAGCCAAATCCCTAAAGGGTCTATTAATTCCAATAGTTTCATCCGCATTATGATTTCCAGACCCAGGTACTAAGATAGCAACTGGGGGATTATGAATATTTTTAGGTAGTGTTAAAATACCTTCCACCGGCTGCTTATGATCTCCAAATGATATCTCAAATTCTTCGAACTTATCATTAGATATGATTTCAACTTTATATGGTTCATACTTTATCCATAATCCTTCTATCTCTTTGTCCTTATTATATGTAAAGCTTACCCGCACTCCACTATTTTGATAATTTAAAATAACATTAACTACTTTATGATTTTCTATAGTTTCTTCACTGGTATCCCCTATATCTATAAAATCCCCTAGATTAGGTAGAATTTGATCCCAGACCTTTTTTATATCTTCCTCTGTAAGCTGCTCACTTGTTGATAAGGATAAGGCATCAATTGTTTCCTTAAGTTCCCCTTTACTCATCTGTAAGGCAAGGGTTTTACTTAGTTCTATAAGCGATAATTCTTTCTTATCCTCAACTGCTGTATTAAGGCTGGATTTATCCCTACAAGCGGTCAATCCTATTAAAATACCTATAAGTAAAATTATTATAAAATTTCTTTTCAATTTTCTCCTCCTTGCAATATACAAAATATTATGTACATCGTACATGGCTAATTGTCATGTACGATGTACACTGACTGTCAATACTTTACATTATTATAACATAATTTACAATATCTGCAATAGCTTTTAACTTTTTTATCCAGTTATAGCTAATTTCCTAAATTCTCAAAAGCATTAGACAGCATCAATTTAATCCGGTTTAATTGATTTACACTGGATATACCGGGATCATAATCAATCGGAACAATATTAGCAAAAGGATAGCGTTCTTTTACAGGCTTAATCATTCCCTTTCCGGTCACATGGTTAGGCAAGCAAGCTAAAGGTTGAACGCATATTATATTATGAATACCTTGTTCTATAAATTCCATCATTTCCGCAGGAACCAGCCAGCCCTCTCCTGTTTGATTTCCCAGTGATAGAACTTTAGAGGCCATATGGGCCAGTTCTTCAATCGGTGTAGGGGGAGAGAATCTTCTGCTTTTTTCCAACTGCTTTCTTACAATTTTCCGATAGCCTTGTATATAGTTAATGGCAAGATTCCCCAAGCTCTTATTTAATTTCTTCCCGGCAAGATACTTGTATCGGAATCGTGCATTAAAAGCAGAATATAAGAGATAATCCATAAGATCAGGTACAACAGCTTCAGCCCCTTCCTCTTCAATGATATTTACAATATCATTGTTGGCGGTAGGATGGTATTTAACCAAAATTTCACCCACTACTCCCACCTTAGGTTTTTTAATATCTTTAAGTTCCAATCTATCAAATTCTTCAATAATAGATTTTATATTTGATTTGTATTTTCTATAATTACAGTCCCTAATATTCTCTTTGGCTATCTCTAACCATTTTTCAAATAAAAGGTTGGCGGAGCCTGGAAATCTTTCATAAGGTCTTGTCCTATATAAAACCCTCATAAATAAATCTCCGTATATTAAAGACATTAGGGCACGATTTAGCAAACCAAGGGAGTATTTAAAGCCCGGTTGTTTATCAAGGCCTATCGTATTGACAGATATCAATGGAATATCCGGAAAACCTGCCTCCTTAAGACCTAACTTTAATAGGGGAAGATAATTGGTTGCTCTGCAGCCTCCTCCGCTTTGAGTGATTATAACCGAGGTTTTATTAGGGTCATATAAGCCGGATTTTAGGGCCTGGACTATCTGACCTACCATAATAACGGCCGGATAGCAGACATCATTATTTACATATTTTAAGCCCTCATCCACAGCAGTTTTATCCATGGCCGGCATTATCTCCATTTTATATCCGCTCATTTTGGCTGCTTCCTTTAATAATTCAAAATGAATTGGAGCCATTTGTGGGGCTAAGATAGTATGGGTACTACGCATGGCTTTAGTAAATAAAGGTCTTTGATATGAAATCTTCTTTCTTTTTTGCCAAAGATTATTTTTCTCCCTTTCTTCCATAGCAGCCAAAAGGGAACGTATTCTGATTTTTGCAGCCCCTAGATTATTACCCTCATCAATTTTTAGCATTGTATACATCTTGCCACCACTGTCTAGTATCTCACTGATTTGATCTGATGTTACGGCATCAATACCACAGCCAAAAGAATTTAGCTGTACAAGCTCAAGGCAAGGTTCCTTTGAGGTCAAATATGCCGCCCTATAAAGCCTTGAATTATAAGTCCATTGATCAACCACCCTTAATTCAAAATCTAAATCTGCCAGATGGGCCACACTATCCTCTGTCAGTACGGCCAAGCCGTAAGAAGAAATAAGCTTTGCTATCCCATGGTTAATCTCAGGATCTACATGATAAGGCTTTCCACAAAGGATAATACCTTTCTTCTTATGTTTTCTAAGGTATTCTAAGGTTTCTTCTCCCTTTTGTCTTATATCTTTTTTATATTGTTCCCTTTCTTTACAGGCAGCAGATACCGCTACCTTAGCTTCCCTATAGGTTACTCCAAATTCAGCAAATTCCTTGGCAATCCTTTTTATCAGTACCTTTTCATTATCAAGGGATAGAAAGGGAGATATAAACTTTACCTCTTTATTTTTTATCTCATCTATATTATTTTTAACTACCTCCGGGTAAGAAATAACAATGGGACAGTTATAATGATTATTTACTTTTTCATATTCCTTCTTTTCATATACCACTGAGGGATAAAAAATCCTATCAACTCCCTGCTCAATTAAGCTTAAAATATGCCCATGACATAGTTTAGCCGGATAGCAGGTAGATTCCGAGGGAATTGTCTCTAATCCCTTTTCATAGATTTTCTTGTCCGAAGGGGGTGAAAGAACTACCCTAAAGCCTAAGTTGGTAAGTAAAGTAAACCAAAAAGGATAATTCTCATACATATTTAGCACACGGGGAATTCCAATTATGCCTCGCCTAGCCTCTGATAAAGGCAAAGGACGATAACTGAAGGTACGGCGATTTTTATAATCATAAAGATTAGGCAGCTTATTTTTATTATTATCTACTTGCCCGCTACCCCTTTCACACCTGTTACCGCTGATAAAGCTTTCTCCGTTAGAAAAAGTATTAATGGTTAATAGGCAATGATTGGGGCATTTATCACATCTTTTACCTGATGTACTTATACTAAAATCCTTAATTTCTTCCTTTGACAGTAAATCTGTGGATTTTCCTTCTTCTTCATGCTCCTTGGCATATAAGGCCGCACCATAGGCTCCCATTAAGCCTGCAATCTCCGGCCGTATTACCTGCCGGCCTAAAATCAGCTCCATAGCTCTAAGAACCCCGTCATTATAAAATGTGCCCCCTTGAACTACAATCTTTTTTCCTAAGTCATTATCATTCCTAACCTTTATTACCTTAAAGAGGGCATTTTTTATTACAGAATAGGCCAGGCCTGCTGATAAGTCAGAAATATCTGCCCCTTCTTTTTGAGCTTGTTTTACTTTAGAATTCATAAATACGGTACACTTTGTTCCTAAATCCACAGGGGCAGTGGCAAATAAACCCTTTTTTGAAAAGTCCTCTATGGGTATATTTAAAGAGGAGGCAAAACTCTCCAAGAAGGAACCACAACCTGAGGAACAGGCTTCATTTAGCAGAATACTTGATATGGCCTTGTCTTTAATCCTTAGGCATTTCATATCCTGGCCCCCAATATCCAAGATAAAATCTACCCCCGGTTGAAAGAAATTAGCCGCCTTATAATGGGCAACGGTCTCTATTACGCCAATATCCACATGAAATGCCGCCTTAATCAGTGCCTCTCCGTATCCGGTCACAGTTGATTTTGCTATACTGACACCTTCAGGAAGCCTATCATATAGCTGCTTAAGAATTGATACCAATTTGTTTATTGGATTTCCTTCGTTCTTAGAATAATGGGAAAATAGGATTTCTCCATCTTCTCCTATAAGTACTACCTTCGTGGTGGTTGAACCTGCATCTATTCCCAGATAGGCCTTTCCTTTATAATCTTCAAGATTAGTCCATTTCACCTTGGCTTTTTCATGTCTGTCTTTAAATTCTTTATACTGTCTTTCATTTTCAAATAGTGGCGTAAGGATTATACTTTGTTTATCTTTTTTATCAGTAATTTTTTCTGCCTTATTATAAAGTACTTTTAAGCTTTGACAGTTTTCCTTTTGTCCCAACAAAGCAGCACCTATGGCGGGAAAAAGTTGTGAATTTTCAGGGCAAATAAAATCATTACAGGAATCTTTTAGGCTAATGGTAAATCTTTTACGAAGTTCTGATAAAAAATACAAAGGCCCCCCTAAGAAAGCTACTCTTCCTCTTATGGGTTTACCGCAGGCCAGTCCCCCAATGGTTTGATTTACCACTGCCTGAAAGATTGAAGCCGCTATATCTTCTTTTCTTGCTCCCTCATTAATTAAAGGCTGTACATCGGTCTTAGCAAAAACTCCACACCTAGAAGCAATCGGATAGATAATTTTACTTTTCTTGGCATATTCATTAAGTCCTTTTGCATCGGTATTAAGTAGGGCAGCCATCTGATCTATAAATGCTCCCGTACCTCCGGCACAGCTGCCGTTCATTCTTTGTTCCACAGAGCCTTTAAAATATGTGATTTTGGCATCTTCTCCTCCCAGTTCTATAGCCACATCAGCCAAGGGAATATATGATCTTACAGCTCTGCTGCAGGCCACAACCTCTTGTGAAAAGGGAAGGTTAAGCCATCTTGATACAGATAAACCTCCTGAGCCTGTTATATTTACACTGCATCTTATATCTCCCAGGGCCTTATAGCAGTCTGAAATCATCTTGACTAGGGTATTAGTAATATCTGAATAATGTCTTTCATATGACTGATAAATTAACTTTTTATTGTCTAAGGCTACTATTTTTACGGTGGTTGAGCCAATATCAATTCCCAAATTAATTTTTGCCATCTTCCTACTCCTAATATAAATTCTCCTATTATAAATTCTTCAAATAAAATTTAAACCTAATATGGATTTAGAAATATTTTCACACTTATCTATTATGTTCATTTTGGAGTAAATCATTCAAAAGCCAGTTAATATAAAAAAACAGCCCCAATACTCAGTGAAATTTATGAGTATTGGGGCTGTATAAATAAAATTTTTAAATTATAAATATATCTCTTTGGTAGCCACACTCTTAGTAAATACTTTATCATGTTCTATAAATGCAATTGTAGGCTTGTAGGCTAAAAGCAGCTCTTCTATTTGGATTCTGCTAAATACATCGATAAAATTCAAAGGTTCATCCCAGAAAAATATATGGGCAGGTTCTGCAAGGCTTTTTGCCAGAAGTACCTTCTTTTTCTGTCCTTGACTAAAATACCGGATATCCTTATCAAATTGATCTCTTTCAAAATCCAACTGACGAAGTATTGTTTTAAAAATAGTTTCATCCACTCCATATTTAAAAGAAAAATCCTTTAAGGACCCCTCCAGCCAAGAAGTATCCTGGGATACATAGGATATTTTTAGGCCGGAAGCAATATAGGCCCTACCCCTATGTTTAATATCTTTACCAAGAAGCAGCTTTAGTAGGGTGGTCTTTCCTGAACCATTCTTACCCCTTATGGCTAGCCTATCACCACTTTTTACAGTTAAGTTAATATTTGAAGCAATTTTTTTATTTTCATAAAACAAGGATAAATCTTCAAGCTCTATTAGTCTTTTCTTATGGAAGGGTATAATATTCATCTTAAGAGCTTCTGTCTCTTCAATGTTTTTAAGCAAATCTTTCTTTTCCTCAAGGGTATTTAACTTCCTTCTTTCAATAGCTTTTGCTCTTTTCATCATTTTAGCAGCTTGATGTCCCACATAACCTCTATCGAAAACATGATTTCCCGTTTTTGATGCTTCTATTTTATCAGACCAGGAGCCGGCCCTTCTTGCAGCTTCTGATAGGGAGGAAATCTCTTTTATCAACTGCTTATTTTTCTCAATTTCATAATTATCCCTTAATCTTTTATTGTGATACCAAGAAGAATAATTACCCTTTTCAACTTCAATATTGGTCCTGTTAATAGAAAGGACATGGTCTATACATTTATCAAGAAAAGCCCTATCATGGGATACAAGAATAAATCCCTTTTTTGACTGAAGATAGTCTGCCAATATCTCACGGCCCTCCATATCCAGATGATTGGTAGGTTCATCTATTAGCAAAAAATTATTCTTCTTTAAAAATAAGGCTGCAAGCATAATTTTTGTACGCTCTCCAAAACTTAAGGTATTAAAGGGCCTTGTCAGTATATCTAAATCCACCTTAAGTTTTCCCAGTTCTTTTTGGATAAGTTCATCTATAATATATCCGTCATGCTGTTGATATAATTCCAAAAGCTGCCCATACCTGTCGATATTACTAAGCAGGCATTCTTCCATCTCCTTCTCCCATTCTTTAAATGGTGCAATTATATCCTTTATAAGATCCAGTGTATTTCTTTCTATATCTTCTATTTCAAAAGGAAAATAGTCAAAATTAACCCCGGCTCTTATACTGCCCCTATATTCATATTTCCCCATTAAAAGATTTAAGAAAGTAGTTTTACCCTTACCATTTCGTCCTATAAATCCTAGCTTCCAATCGGTATCAATCTGAAAGCTGACATTTTCAAATATCATATCATAAGCCGTATCATAACTAAAAGATAGATTATTAACTAAAATTTGTGACATTATTATTCCTCCTAGGTAATTACCCTAAATAAATACCGGTTTACAATAAAAAAACATACCACAAGAAATTATCCTTCCTGTGGTATGTTAAATCTAGCCACTATTAATTAATAATCACAAAATACACCATAATAAAATATATATGGGTACAATGAGATTAATTTATATAAAGGAATGATAATTTCTTGCCACAATAATATCACCCTAAAGCCACAATAAGCCTAGGAGATATTGTAACCGACAAAAATGCCATATTCATAAGCATTCTTATTCATCTTTTTAGCAAGAAATATTAGAACATTCCTTCAACCTCACTTTATATCTTTTTTTACATATTACTATTAATAAACAATTATGTCAATTATTTAGTTGCTCTTACTTTCATTTTCCCTTAAAAATATATCAATAAATTTCAAATAATCCTGATATGAGAATAATATATCTAGAAGTTCTGATAAACCTTCCGAAGCTAGCTTACCTGTTGGATAGGCAGGTGCTATATTCCAGTTGGTAATAGGATTTCCAACCGGTGCAGTACTTGCCATATTCACCTTAGTTGCCCCTGCTTGTCTGTTATTAGTAGACTTTACAGTACCGGCAGTAAAATCCTGCTCCATAAATTTCATTACCTTAACTACATAATTTTGAGTTTCTTTAAAGGGAGGAACTCCTCCGTATTTTTTAACATTTCCCATACCGGCATTATAAGCTGCCAAGGCCAGCTTAGTATCACCATCATAACGTTTTAGCAAATCTGCAATATATTTTGCCCCACCCATTATATTTTGCTCCGGGTCAAAGGGATCTGTAACTCCTAAGTCCTTAGCAGTACCTGGCATAAGCTGCATAACCCCCTGTGCCCCTGCTTTAGAAACTGCATTGGGATTAAAATTGGATTCTGCTTTACCAATGGCCTTTAACAGATTAACAGGAACATTATATTTTTCTGAAGCCTGCTCAAATATTTCATCTAAACTTTTTTCTTTCTCTAGATAGGATGAAAATGTGGTATTAGCTGTCCGTCCCACTTTGTTAGTCTCATAATCTGCAGCCTGTATAATATTTGAAACACCATTGATTTTTGACATCTTTTCCTCCCTCGTAACTATAGCTTATAATAAGGTCCTTCTTAATTCTTCATTAGATTTTATGGAAAGATATGCCGGTGCAATATCAAATACCGTCTTTGCTCCGTAAATACCTTCTTTATTAAGTCTATATACAGCCCTGGCATATGCTAATAATACATTGGCCGTAAAATCCGGATTAGCATCAAGCTTTATGCTATATTCAATAAGATGATTGTTTTCATCATTAAGGCCGGTTTTTCCGCTATGGATAACTACACCACCATGGGGCATTTTACTGTGATTTTTCTCTAATTCCTCTTTTGAAATAAAGTGAACAATTGTATCATAATCACTAAAATAATTTGGCATAGATTTAATCTCATTCTCTATCCTATTAAGGTCAGCCCCATCTTCTGCTACTACAAAACATTCACGAAGATGTTTTTGCCTTGGTGTAAAATCCGGTAATTCACCTTTTCTTACTCTATCCATGGCCTCTTCTATAGGAATTGTATACTGTTTTGCATCCGCAACCCCTTCAATTCTTCTAATGGCATCAGAATGTCCCTGGCTTACTCCCTTGCCCCAAAAAGTATAGCCTTTTCCCTTAGGTAGTATGGCCTCTGCATACAGACGATTTAGAGAAAACATACCGGGATCCCAACCACTGGCTATTACAGCTGTCTTTTTTGCCTTTAGGGCTGAGTCATTTACAGCATCATAATATTGGGGAATATTTGCATGGGTATCAAAGCCATCTACAGTATTAAATAATCCTGCAAATTCCGGACCTTGGGTTGGAAGATCTGACTTACTTCCTCCACATAAAATCATTACATCTATTATATCGGTCATTTCCTTAGCATCCTTAATATGATAGGCTTTAGCATCTTTTGTGGTAAGCTGAATATCTATTGGATTTCTTCTGGTAAAAACCCCTACCAGTTCCATATCCTTATTTTGAAGTATTCCCTGTTCTACGCCTCTTCCCAAGTTGCCATATCCTAGTATTCCTATTCGAATTTTATTCATAAGCGTCCTCCTATTCCTATGGAATTTTATATATCTTCAGTGGATTTATGCTTTACTTGTAGTGTAGATTATACCATAACTTATTCTTGGTTACAAAAATTTTCTTATTCTGATATAGTTAATTAAAATCATTTTACTTTAATATTCTTATAGAAAAATGGACTTTTGCCCATAGTTATTAACTATTTGCAAAAGTCCATATATTACATATGAGATATATTATATATAAAATATATTATTAAGCCTTAAGTCTAGCTTCCAAAGCATCCAGCTGATTTGCCAGTTCCTTAGGAAGTTTTTCGCCGTAGCTGGCGTAGTGCTGTCTTATTGAAGCAATTTCTGCCAACCACTCATCTTTGTTAACAGAAAGAAGTTCATTCATATCTTCTTCACTGATATCTAAGCCTGTTGTGTCAATAGCATCCGGTGTAGGTAGATAACCGATTTCAGTCTTAACTGCCTTACCGGTACCATTGGTTCTTTCAACAATCCACTTTAATACTCGGCTGTTATCACCAAATCCAGGCCATAACCATCTTCCCTCTTCGTCCTTACGGAACCAGTTTACGTAGAAGATCTTAGGTAATTTGTCAGGATCAGTCTTCTTGCCGATATCAAGCCAGTGCTGTAGATAATCACAAACATGATATCCACAGAAAGGAAGCATAGCAAATGGATCACGACGTACTTTACCGATATTGTCGGAAATTGCAGCAGCAGTTATCTCTGATCCCATTATTGAGCCAAGGAAAATTCCATGCTCCCAATCAAAGCTTTCATGTACCAAAGGAATAGTGCTAGGTCTACGACCGCCGATTAAGATAGCACTAATAGGTACTCCGGCAGGATCTTCCCATTCAGGGGCAATAACAGGACACTGACTGGCAGGTGCTGTAAATCTTGCATTAGGATGAGCTGCAGGATCCTTAGAATCCGGAGTCCAATCATTACCTCTCCAGTCGATTAAATGATCAGGTGCTTCGGTTCCAATGCCTTCCCACCATACATCACCGTCATCGGTAAGAGCTACATTGGTGTAGATTGTATTTTTAGCCATACTGTGCATCGCATTAGGATTTGAGTCCATTGATGTACCCGGTGCAACTCCAAAGAAGCCGGCTTCAGGATTAATAGCATAAAGCCTTCCGTCTTCACCAAACTTCATCCATGCGATATCATCACCAATAGTTTCTACTTTCCATCCTGGAATTGTAGGTATCAACATGGCAAGGTTTGTCTTACCACAGGCACTGGGGAATGCTCCAGTAATGTATTTTACATTTCCTTCAGGATCTGTAAGCTTAAGTATTAACATATGCTCAGCCAGCCAGCCCTCTTCCCTAGCTTGCACTGAAGCAATACGAAGAGCAAAGCATTTTTTACCAAGAAGAGCATTGCCGCCATATCCGGAACCATAAGACCAGATTGTCTTCTCTTCAGGGAAATGGCTAATATATTTCTGCTCCATAGGAGCACATGGCCATGTGGAATCTTTTTCGCCCTCTTTTAAAGGAGCCCCTACTGAATGAAGACATTTTACAAAATCTCCATCCTCGCCTAAGGCCTCAAGAACCTCGTTTCCAATCCTGGTCATAATTCTCATGTTTACTACAACATAAGGGCTATCGGTTAATTCTACACCAATTTTGGATATAGGTGATCCGATAGGACCCATGGAGAAAGGAATAACATACATGGTTCTTCCTTTCATACAACCGGTATATAACTCAGTCATAGTAGCCTTAAGTTCATCCGGATCTACCCAGTTATTTGTTGGACCTGCATCTTCTTTTCTTTTAGATGCTATAAATGTCCTATCTTCCACACGTGCTACATCTGAAGGATGGCTACGGAACAAATAACATCCGGGGCGTTTCTCCTGATTTAAACGTATAGCCATACCGGACTCAACCATCTCATTTAAAAGACGATCATTTTCTTCCTGTGAACCATCACACCAATAAATCTTATCAGGCTGGCACATTTTTGCCATTTCATCAACCCATGCTTGTAACTTTTTGTTCGTAATAGCTATTCACCACTTTCTATTTATTCTAGTTTATATATGCAGCTTTCTACATTAAAGATATTATAATTTTGTAAAAAGTCTTTATACAATATCTAAATGTAGAAATACACTACTTATTATACCTAATTTTACTATGGAATAAAAGCTTTTAATGAAATTTTAACAATACTTCCTTATACTGTCAGATTAATTAGATCAAATATAGAATAATGTTAAAAACGGTCGCCGGTAACACTTATAATTACCGGCAACCTTTTAATTGAATCTTTTTAGTTATCGATTAATTTGTTTTTCTTAGTCCAGCTCATCATATTGCGAAGCTCTGCTCCTACCTTTTCTAAAGGATGTTCTGCTTCAATTTTTCTTTTTGCATTGAAGTTAGGGCAGCCGATTTGATTCTCAAGGAGCCAGTTTCTTGCAAAGGTTCCGTCCTGAATATCACTAAGAACCTTTCTCATAGCATTCTTTGTTTCCTCTGTTATAATCTTAGGACCGGTAATATAATCACCATATTCTGCTGTATTGGATATAGAATATCTCATTCCGGCAAAACCACTCTCATTAACCAGGTCAATTATTAATTTCATCTCATGGATACACTCAAAATATGCATTGGCAGGATCATATCCGGCTTCTACTAAAACTTCAAAACCAGCTTTCATAAGAGCGGTTACACCGCCACATAATACAGCCTGCTCACCAAAAAGGTCGGTCTCTGTTTCTTCTTTGAAAGTTGTCTCAAGAACACCTGCTCTTGCACCACCTATTCCTAATGCATAAGCCAGTGCCAAATCATGAGCCTTTCCGCTTGCATCTTGATGAACTGCTAGCAAGCAGGGAACACCTTGTCCCTCTAGGTACTGACTTCTTACAGTATGTCCGGGGCCCTTTGGAGCTATCATCATAACGTCTACATCCTTTGGAGGAATAATCTGACCATAGTGGATGCAGAATCCATGGGCAAACATTAAAGCATTACCGGGTTCTAGATTAGGTTCAATTGATTCTTTGTAAAGCTTAGCCTGTTTTTCGTCATTAATTAAAATCATAATAATGTCTGCCTTCTTAGCTGCTTCTGCCGCAGTGTATACTTCAAATCCTGCTGCCTCTGCCTTAGGCCATGATTTACTTCCCTCATAAAGTCCAATAACTACATTTACACCGGAATCTTTTAGATTAAGAGCATGGGCATGACCTTGGCTACCATATCCTATAATAGCTACTGTCTTTTTGTCTAATAGTGATAAATTACAATCCTGTTGATAATAAATCTTTGCCATATTAATCTATCCTCCATTTTTTAGGTTAAAATTTTTATCGTTCATCAATAAAGTCTGCTATATCTCCGGAACCCCTGCTAAGACCGGTAATTCCTGTCCGTACTAATTCCATTATTGTGTAAGGTTCCAGTAATTTAATAAAGGCATCTATCTTTTCTTGATTACCTGTAAGCTCAATCATAAGAGATTCCAGTGCTACATCAACGATTTTTGCCCTAAATATATCTGCTATGGATATAATTGCTTGACGTTCCTGTCCAACGGCGCCGACTTTTACCAAAATCAACTCTCTTGTAACAGATTCACCACTTACCAGTTCCTGAATTTCGATTACATCCTCAAGCTTTTGTAACTGTTTTCTAATTTGTTCTAGTATCTGATCGTCTCCATGTACCATGACTGTCATTCTTGAAATGGCGGGATTTTGAGTTTCTCCTACAGTCAAGCTGTCAATATTATAGCCTCTTCTACTAAACAAACCGGCAACACGGCTTAGTACTCCGGCCGTATTTTCCACCAGTATTGACAAGACCATACGTTTCATAGCATTCTCCTCTCTATATGTAGATACAGTCCTATTATTTTATAAGAATAGCCCCGGCACAACAGTACAACTGTTATGGGGCTAGTGCTGCTGTATAAAAATAAAGTTATAAGATTATTTTTAATTGAATGATATTGTAGCAATTACACACTTGTTTGTCAAGTGCTGACACTACTTTATTTAAATATTAATAAAGCCTTGATTTTCAAAGAAAAAGCCTTATATGCTACTTTTTTATAATCTTGCATAATAATTCATTGATATTAACTGATAAATTATAATAATTCATAAATCACACTATAATCATTAGTCCAATATTACGAATAATTCCCGATTTTAAATATTTATATTTTATTATAAGTAATCTTCTTTTTATAAATCCGTACTTATACAAATTTGCAAATTGCCGTATCAAGTCCATATTTTTATCCCTAATTAAATCATGATATAAATTTACAAATTCATCAGCTTGATGCTGTAGAGCTAACAATGCTTCTTTTTGCTTTTTTAAACTAGAGACTCGGTCAATTACATAGGACATAAAACCCCTGTTACCTACTACATTTGATTCATGTTGACGATAAAGAAGGGTTGCTTCTTCTATAAAACTGATTTTTCCTAAACTTGCTCCTATTAAGCCCAGCCATCCGTCATGAAATCTAGCCTTCTTTGGCAGGGGCTTACTCTTTAGAACTCTCCGTACAGCTCCATTAATCATAACAGTACAGCCAATCAGCTTATTCTCCATTAACATATGGGCAAGATCTGTCAAGCCGGGATTTAACCTGCCTGAACGAAAAAAGGATTCATGTATGACATTCAATCTACTATCTACAACACAAGCGTCAGTAAACACTACAATTGGGAGCTTTTTTCCGAACTGAATTTCCATCTGCTTCATTCGTTTTAAGGTCTTTGCCACTTTGTCCTTATTCCATACATCATCTTGATCACATAACATTATATAATCTGTACTTGTATTGCTGATGGCATTTAAAAAATTTAAAGTAACTCCCATGTTAGTTTTATTTTGGCTGATATAAATCTTATCAGGATATAAACTTTTATAACGGTTTAATATCTCTATCGTAGAATCTGAAGAACCGTCATCAACTATCTGAAGTTCTATTTCTTTATAGGTTGAGGATAAAATAGAATTTATTTGCTCTTCTAAGTACTTTTCACCATTATAGGTTGCCATTACAATAGTTACCTTATCCATGTTTCATTCTCCTGCTTAAATCCTTTATTTCACACCATTTTTCCAATAATTTTTATTCATGGTGCATTGTATTACAAAATTATCAGGTAATTTAAGATAGTTTATCCCTAATTTATAACCGAGGTATTTGAAGCCTGAACTTAAAATTAAATCAGGTATCATTAAAAATTTCTTATTGTCAATCAAATGCTGTAGGGTGTTTTTAACTAAGCGTATACCCTCTGTTTCAGTACCTATATTAAGAAATATATGGGGAAACTGTCTATGGGAAACCCCCAGGTCAAAATTTCTTGATAACTGCTGCAAATAAGAATAAACATGGGAATGAATAACCCTGGCTTCTGCTTGATAAGCAATCTTATAACCGGCATGAATCATGGTATGAGCCATAATCATATCCTCATTAAATATTGTTCTTTCAACAAAACCACCCAGTTTATTGTATACATCTCTTCGGTAAGTAGCACATACATTGGAACAAAAATATGTTTTTATACCCAGCTTATTTATATCCATATAAGATTTTATCATGCTTTTATTAGGATAATTAAAATCTCTGGTATAGCGTTCCAGTATATCTGCTTTTTCATCGGGCAGCTGCCTAGCATAAGTTGCCGCTACCTTTGGATCTTTATATGGCTCCAACAATTTTTCCATAAGAAGCTCATTTTCCGGTACCGCATCCTGAGTCATAAACATAAGAACATCAGCTTCAGACATAGAGGCACCAAACCTACGGGTTCCTCCGTGGTCAAAATCATCTTTATTAATATAATGGATTTCTATATTATCTCTTAGGGAAGGTCCGCTTATTGCCTTAATATGGTTTATATCATCTACAGTTTCTAGAAGCAGTATCTTTTTAGGTTTTATAGTCTGTTCCTCTAACATATCAAGAAGCTTAAAAAGCTTATTATCCGGCTTATATATAGGTATAATAACATCAACATCAAAATCTTTTATCTCTTTATCTAACACTTTATTATCCCCTTTCTCTTATTGTAAGGGCTTAAGAAGCCGCTTTACTAACTCTACTGCAGCCCCTGCATCGGGAGAATATCCGTCTGCCTTAATTTCCTTAGCATAATGCTCGGTAATAACCGCTCCTCCAATGATGACTTTGGCTTTTAAGCCTTTTTCCCTTACTTTTTCAACAACCTTTTCCATCTCTACCATGGTTGTGGTCATCAAGGCCGATAAGGCTATTATATCAGCGGACTCTTTTATTGCAGTATCTATAATTTTATCAGTGGGTACATCTTTGCCCAAATCAATTACCCGGTAACCATAATTTTTCAGCATTAGGGCAACTAAGTTTTTTCCTATATCATGAATATCACCTGCTACTGTAGCAATTACAATAGTCTCTTGATTTTTTACACTTTTTGTACTTATAAGCATAGGTTCAAGATAATCAATTGCCAGTTTCATAGTTTCTGCAGAAGAGATAAGCTGTGGCAGAAAATATTTCTGAATTTCAAATAATCTGCCCACTTCATTAATGGCAGGAATCAACATCTTATCTATAATATCAGCCGCTGCAATATTTTTATCCAACTCTTCTTTTACAAGCTTTATAATATCTTTTTTATTTCCCTTTAACACCCCCTGATAGATTGGGGATGTATCCTTATTATCAGGCTGAGTCTCCTTTGTATCCTTATGACTAATACTTTCCTTAGCTTTTTCCTTAATCTCTATATCTGATACATTGTTAATATATCTTTCAGCTGCTCCTTCCTTTCCAAGCAAAAGATCGGAAGCAAGGGCAGTATTCATAAGAAGATCTTGAGAAGGATTGGCAATAGCCATAGTTAGTCCTGCCTGTATGGCAAATGCCAAAAAAGTACTATTAATAAACTGCCTTTTAGGAAGGCCAAAAGAAATATTAGATAAACCGATTATAGTTCCTACTCCCAGCTGGTTCTTACAATACCGGATTGTCTCTATGGCATCTAGGGCCGCATTGGGGTTGGCTCCTACAGTATTAACCAGACCGTCCACTATAACATCCTCTTTGGTAAGACCCAGGGCAAAGGCCTTATCCAGTATATTATGGATTATTTGCTTCTTTTCTTCAAAATTACCGGGCAGACCTTTATCTGATAAGGGAAGAAGAATAAACATTGCACCATATTTTTTTGCCAGGGGAAGAAGTTTTTCTATTTTCTCTTTTTCGTAGGAAATGGAGTTAATCAAAGCCCGTCCTGGATACACCCTTAGGGCAGCCTCCATAACTTCAGGATTGCTAGTGTCAATTAAAAGAGGTAAATCCGTAACATTCATAACCTCTTCCATAGCCTTAAGCATAGTTTCCTTTTCATCAATGCCGCTCATTCCCACATTAATATCAAGAAAATCTGCTCCCTGATTAGTTTGTTCTGTTGCCATACGGGAAATCAGTGAAAAATCCCCTTTTCTCAGACTTTCTTGAAGATCTTTCTTGCCCGTAGGATTAATCCTTTCACCAACAACCATAAATCTACCCTCTAAGGATATGGGTATGGTTTTTCTTTCAGTTGTTAAAGCCCTATAATGGGTCTTATTTATTTGGGGAGCTTTCTTTCCCTCTACACTTTCTGCCAGCTTCTTAATATGCATAGGAGTAGTTCCACAGCAGCCCCCTATAATACCCGCACCTTCATCTACAAGCTTAATCATTTCCTGGGAAAATTCACAAGGCTCCATGGGAAATACGGTTTGCCCGTCTTTTAGATAAGGTACCCCTGCATTAGGTTTGGCTATTAAGGGAACATGGCTTATCTGCTTCATCTGCCTTATAATTTCATGCATCTTATCGGGACCTGTAGAACAATTAAGGCCAACTGCACAAGCACCCATTGCCTGCAATACAGTAACGGCTGTTACCGGGTCAGTTCCATATAAGGTGCGGTTATTTTCCTGATAAGTTAAAGAGACCATAACGGGCAGGTCACACAGCTCATGGGCAGCCAAAAGTGCAGCCCTACATTCCTGAAGGCTCATCATGGTTTCTATTACAAAAAGATCCACACCGGCAGATATAAGATGGCTCATCTGTTCTTTATATACATCTACAAGCTCCTCAAAGGAGAGCTTACCAAGGGGAGCTACCATCTCTCCGGTCATGGTAATATCTCCGGCAATATATATTTTTCTCATATCACCTGTATTTTGTCGATATAATTCCACTGCTTTTTTACTTATATCCACTAATTCATTATTATAATAAGCAATACTATCTTCTTTCCCGTATTCTTTTAGCTTAATCCTATTAGCCGTAAAGGTGGGGGCATATAAAATATCGGTTCCTGCCTCCAAAAATTCCTTATGTAGTTCTATAACTATATCTTTATTATTAACCATCCACTCTTCAGGACATATACCGGAATGCATTCCTCTCTTTTGTAAGTTACTTCCGCATGCTCCATCCAAAATGACTATTTTTGATTCTGTTAATAATTTAAACTCATTCTTTGTCATTATTACCCTCCAGTTTAAATTTTGACACTAGATACAACCTATTTAGATAAAACATAGTAGCTCCTACCATGACCAGTGAATATATTGAATAGAAAATTCCTCTGCCAAAGAAAAAATGAATACCCGTAAGAACCCCCTTACTTATCATAGCCAAAATCCAACCGACCATAAGTTCATTAACACTCCATTTAGTCTGAGTACATTGAAGTACAGATATTACTCCCTTTATTATAATAAATTCTATCAATATCTCAAAAGCTGCAGTCAGAAAATGATAACCGGCCATCTTTAAATATAATTCCCTAAGAACTAAACTATAGGGAAGCTTTATCATAGTTATTTTTAAATAAATAGAAATGGGTATACATATCATAGCAAAAATAATATTAAAATTATATTTTAATAAAAACAAGGAAGCTATTAAAAGAAAAGCATACCCTAAAGTATCAGAAAAAATATCTATATAAGGACGGATTCCGATTAAATTATTTATAATCTTACCTTGAATTTCATCACCTAACTCATCTACCATCTCCATAGGTGGATAGTCTTCTCCTATCGGAACTTGTATATCAATCGCCAAGAATATGATACCGATTGCCAGTAAAATTAAGGCTTTTTTCATAATCTTCCTCCTTAGTATTCCCAGTGATTATTTCAATTATATCTTATTATAAAAGCTATCACAAGCAAAAAATGGATGTATACATAAAGCCTATTAAAAGAATAATGAAAGTTCAAATAGCAAATACTGACTCTATAACTGAATAGAAAGGAGCTGATTTTATGATGAATTTCAGCGGTTTTATAGATACCGGAAGTCAATTTAATGGCGGAATGTCAGATTCCAGTATAACTCATTTCTACTTAAATAATAAATCTGAAATAGAAAAACGCTTAGACGGTCTAGACGAAGATACCAGACAAGAAGTACAAAAACATTTAGATGAATTTAGCACAGTAGAACAAATGGAAATGTTTATTAAGCAGAAAACTAGTGGTGGCGACCAAATTATATAAGAGGTGATTGATATGTCATATGTAGCTCCGGCTATTAAAGATAAATTTGAAACCCTTTCAGTAGATTTAAAAAATTTGATTTTGGATCGAAATGTAGAATTATATACAATCCATGATTTAATTAATGTCTTAGACGATATTGTAAAAGAAGCCGAAGCCGAAGAAAATGAATAAATCATAAGTTTCCATAACAAAAGCTGGTACATTTTGCACCAGCTTACTTTATTATTATGTATTTTCATTTTCCAAAAGCCTAAGCAACTTATACTCTGATAGGGGCTTACTTAATAGATATCCTTGACCTAGATCACAATGATAATTTATTAAATACTGCATCTGCTCTTTAGTTTCAATGCCTTCTGCAATAACATTAAATTTAAGCTCATAGGCTAGTCTTAGTACATTTTTAATTAATAAAGTATCCACACCCTCTTTTGTAATAGCATTAATAAAGCTTTTGTCTAATTTTATAATATCAATTGGGAATTTCGTTAAGTAATTTAAGGAAGCATAACCTGTACCAAAATCATCTAAGGCTATTTTAATACCTTTTTTCTTTAAATTACTTAACCTTGTAATTACACTATCAACATTTAAAATATCAGCTGTCTCTGTAATTTCTATAACAATCTTGGAATAGTCTACAGAATAACTATCTAATATCTGTTCCCATTCACTAAAATTAATATTACTTGTAAGTGTTTTTGTAGATAAGTTAATAGCCAATTCTATATCGGTAAAACCCTGTTTTTCCCAGAGCATTTTCTGTTCTAAAGCTTTTTTTAATACAAGTCTTTCCAACCGATAAATCTGACCGGTTCTTTCAGCAATAGGAATAAACTCAGCAGGGGAAATATAGCCTTCCTTAGGATGTTGCCATCTAAGCAAAGCCTCCATGCCTGTTAGTTCCTTATTACTGAGCCTATATTGAGGTTGATATTCAAGATAAAACTGTTCCTGTTCTATTCCCTCCTGTATATAATTTATCATGTTGGCTAATTTCGTATTTTCTTCCCTTAAGTCATCTTTATAAAATAAGACTCTGTTTTTTCCCTCTCTTTTTGCACCATACATGGCAATATCAGCATTTTTTAATAGATCAGATGTATCTTTTCCATGTTCAGGATATATTACTACCCCTACACTCATTGATATATAAAATTGCCTATTTTGATAAGTCCATATCCTATTTATATAACTTAAAAGTTTTCCAACCTCTTCCATTATATCCTCATGGCAGCTACTGTTAAATAAAATAGCAAACTCATCCCCACCAAGTCTAGCCACAAATGTCTTATCTTCAACTTTTTTTATTATGCTTTCCACAAAATACCTTAGGAATACATCTCCTGCCTGGTGCCCTAAAGAATCATTAATATTCTTAAAATTATCGATATCCATATAAGCAATTGTAAAAGCAGAATCTTCTTCCTTAATACGTCTGGCAATTTCTTGTTCAAACATAAACCTGTTGGGTAGTCCAGTCAGAGGATCATAATATGCCATAAGTCTGATTTTTTCTTCATATCTTTTTCGTTCCTCAATATTAGTGCCTATGGAAACATATATATTATCTCCCTTGTCTGACTCTGAATCTAATATTTTACTACTCCACAAAATATCAATTGTTTTACCGCTCTTAGTAATAATTGCTCCGTCATAATTTAGGGCATTATCACTTTTTTTAATATCCTGATATATCTCTTGAAATTTAGAATCCTGCTCTTTAGAAATTAAGATAGGCCAGCCCGGTCCATCTACCAGCTCATCTTGGGAGTAACCGGTGATTTTTTCACCAAAAGGATTAATAGACAAAATCCGTCCGTCATCATCCCAAGTGATTATAATGGATGGTGCTTCTGCAATAATATTTTCATTTAGCTTCTTCTGATAACTCAGTTCAGATTCCAAAAAGATCAATGCATTCCATAATTTGACACGACGTTTTATTAGTATATAAACTAAAAGGGTTGTAACTAAAACATAAAACCAACCCTTAATTGTTTGAAAGTATTTATATTTTTCCATATTAGGTAAAAGATATCCTAATATTGTATCCGAAAATAAAATCCACATACCACCAAAAAATGCATAAATCAAAGAAATTTTATATGCATCTTTAGACATATTTTTTTTATCGAATTCTTTATTTTTCTTTTGTGCCATATTCTTAAACATATTATCTCCTTGTATAAAATGCACAAATTATGGCGGTAAATATACTTTTATTATATTTTATATACTATTATATGTCAAATATCTACTACCATCTTACCTGCCATCGTTCATTGTACTTACCGTTTAGGTTTTCTTTAAATGCTTGCTTTTTTATAGTTACTTCCTTTTCTTGCTTCTCTTTAAGCAGCCGTCTATATAGTTCTTCATCCAAAGGTAAATCTATCCAAGAATCTAACCAATCAGACATGTAGGCTGCATTACTGATGGTTAGCCCATTAATTCCTTCATATCCGGGAGCAAGAAGATCTTTATTATATAATATGGCGTCGGTAAAATTCTGTAAGATTCCTATATGGCCGCTTTCAGGCTCTGTTTGTTTAAATTCCTCATAATAAACATCTATATTAGGAGAAGCAGCATCAGTGGTAAAACGTATCTCCCGTTCATCGGATTCAAGACTATAAAACTTTAATATTCCTTCTTCTATTATAACTTTACCTTTAGTACCTATATACTCCATTCGATTAGTTCCCGGGTATTCACCGGTTGATGTTATAAATACAGCCGTTGCTTTATTGGCATATTCAGCCACTATAGTAACATCATCCTCAACAGTAATATTATGATAGTGACCATATTTGCAGAAAGCCCGTATTTTAACTGGCATACCGGTTATCCACTGCCAAATATCAAGATTATGGGGACATTGGTTCATTAGTACTCCACCGCCCTCCCCACTCCAAGAACCCCTCCAAGTTCCCGAATTATAGTAAGCCTGGGTTCGATACCAGTTACTTACAATCCATGTAAACCTTTTTATTTCCCCCAGTTTACCTTCCTCTACCATACTCTTTAGACGGGCAAATAGGGGATTTGTTCTTTGATTATACATAATAGCATATATTTTTCCTGATTCTTTAGCCGCTTTGTTCATCTGTCTTACATGAAAAGTATCAATTCCTGCAGGTTTTTCTGTTAATACATGAAGATTGGCCCTAAATCCATCCATGGCTATAAAAGGATGAAGACTATGGGGAGTTGCTATTAAAATGGCATCTACCAGTCCACTTTTTAATAATAAACGATAATCAGAATATAATGGTATCTGCATACCGAAGGTGTTTTTAGCCCATTTAAACCTATTTGGGTCTATATCACATAGGGCTGTCAGCTCTAGCCCTTTAATTTTTCCATTAAATATATTAAGGGCATGGGCACTTCCTATATTTCCTATGCCTATAATTCCAATTCTAACTTTGTTCATGTCGCGACTCCTTATTGCAGCCAAGTATGATTTCCGGCAGCTTTAACAGCTGCCGGAATCTACTCAAATACTTGAGTATTTATATTAAATGACTAAGCCCTAAAATAGATTAATAATTTCCCACTGTTATATCATCAGGGGGTAGGTTTTCAATGGCAGTAGCTTTTTCATAAAAACGTACTGCATTCTTTAAAAGACCGTCAAAAGTATAAAAATCATCATCTTTAGATAAGGGAAGTTTAACAATTTCCTTTTTGCAACCTGCTTTGTAAATAGCAGAAATAAGCTCTATGGTTCTACGGCCATCCTCTCCGCTTATAAGTGGTTTTTTATTATTTTCAATTGCATTTAAAACATCTTCAATCTGTCCTGTATGTCCTTCGTATTTAAGATCAGGAAGGGATTTATAAAACTCCTCAATTTTATTAACTAGTTCCTTGTTACCACCTTCTTGAGGGAATCCGTTAGGTCTAGAAATTTCAGCTTTCACATCCCAAGGTGCTGATATTTTAGCATCTGCACACTGCAGTTCAATACCTTGTTCTTCCCCATGATGTACAACAGAGCTTGTAACTTGAGCCAAGCTACCGTCCTGATAACGAAGCACTGCAATAGATAAATCCTCTACCTCAGAATTATCATGCATTACATTGGCAAGCATGGCTGTAACTTCCTCAGGCAAGGAGCCTTCAATCCAGTTAACCATATCAATATGATGAACAGCATGATTAAGGGTTGGTCCACCGCCTTCTTTTTCCCATAAGCCCCTCCACCATAAGTCATAATAACTATGACCACGCCACCAATAGGATTTGACATTGGCATAGCAAATCTTTCCTGCAATACCACTTTCAGCTGTTTTCTTTAATTTATATATGGAATTTCGAAAACGGTTCTGTGCTACACATGACATTACCACATTATTTCTTTTTTCAGCCTCCAACATGGCGTCACATTCTGCCAAGCAGGTAGCCATAGGTTTTTCTACTACTACATGCTTTCCGGCATTCATGGAATTAATTGCAATCTCTGCATGAACATAAGGGGGTGTACATATATGAACAATATCTATCTTAATGCCTGAGGCCAACATTTTCTCATGATCATCAAAGATTTCGCAATCTAAATTATATTTTTTATTTAATGCCTCTGCCTTCTCGGGATATATATCACAAAGTGCAACTATCTTACAGCGATCTGAAAATTCTAATAAACCTTCTACATGGATAGGGGCAATATTACCGGTTCCTACTATAGCAACATTTAACATAATATATTTCCTTTCTATGCTCCATTTATATATATGAGTTTTTTAGGTAAGCAATGTTTATTTCTAATTTACACAATCTTATTAGCCTGCATCTGGGCTTTTACACTTAACTCAGCAGCCTTAAATGCATGCTCCTGTGTCATGGCATTTTCAGTACGATTTATGCAGTCAAGTATCAGTTGACCAAAGAATGGATAGCCAACCTTGCCTGTCACTTCAAAATGCTTCTCTCCTTGCCCGTTTACAAGGAATACATGGTTAGAAGAACCATCGTTCATGCCAACATTGACATACTTACGAAGTTCAATATAGCCTTCAGTTCCCAGTATGAATGTACGGCCGTCACCCCAGGTACTAAGACCATCCGGTGTAAACCAATCTACCCTAAAGTATTGAGTAGCACCATTGTCTCCGACTAACATAGCATCGCCAAAATCATCAAGTTCAGGATATTGTGGATGATTATAATTGGCAATCTGGCTTTTAACAACTGTTGCATCCTTAGCCCCTGTATAATATAGGAACTGTTCAATCTGATGACTGCCTATATCACATAGGATGCCTCCGTAATATTCCTTAATAAAGAACCAATCAGGACGGGCCGGGGCATTTAATCTGTGGGGTCCCATTCCAAGGACTTGTATAACTTTGCCGATGGCACCTTCCTCTATTAGCTGCCCAGCAAAAACGGCTGCTTCCACATGGATACGTTCACTATAATAAACCATGTATTTTTTACCGGTCTTTTTGACCATGTCCTTGGCCGCCTCTAACTGTGCCAGAGTAGTCAAAGGTGCCTTATCTGTAAAATAATCCTTTCCTGCAGCCATAACTTTTAGACCTAATTCACATCTTTTACTTGTTATTGCCGCTGAGCAAACAAGCTTAACTTCAGGATCAGTTAAAATTTCTTCCATGCTTGATGCAACCATGGTTCCCGGAAAAGCTTCGACAAACTTTTTTACCTTTTCTTCATCGGGATCATATACCCACTTCAGCTTTGCACCTGCCTCAGTAAGCCCATTACACATTCCATAAATATGACCATGGTCTAGGGCAATTGCAGCAATGCAAAATTCTCCTTCTTTTACTACCGGCTTTGGTTTTCCTTTTGGTGCATAATTCATTCCATCGGCTTTATTCATACCCTAACACTCCTTGCTTATAAAAATCAGTAAGTCTTAATATACATATTGCTTATTTTTACATATTAGTATAAAATCAATTTATGACTATTGCTAGGCATATAACTACCTGTTTTATGCGTAATACAACTTTTTAAGGAGGATAAAATGGATCGAGAAAAATTCTACCATCCCCTTAGTAAAGACTTAATATGTGAACATAAAAATGGGGGACATTTTACAAGTCCATATCACCACCACGATGGATTTGAAATATATCTTTTTCTAAAAGGGGAGGCTAATTATTATATAGAGCAAAATTGCTATCAAATGAAGCGTGGCTGCCTCTTTAATATACGCCCCAGCGAATTGCACAGAGTGGAGTGTTTTAACCATAACATATACGAAAGAGTTTCTATTTCAATTAGATCTCCTTTGTTTAATACATTCTCAACAAAACAGACCGATCTTGCCAAATGCTTTATGGACAGGCCATTTGGCGAAAACAATCTTACTTACCTTAAGGAGCATCAGATAAATGAATTTCTATTTTTGGTTCATAAAGTGGAAAATCTTTTAGATTCAGAGGAATACGGACATGATATTTTAGCCAAATCCTACCTTAGCCAAATTCTTGTTTTTGTTAACAATATATTTCTTGAAAAGACTCAGGCAAAACATACTAATATTATGCCTCCGATTGTAAGCAAAACAATGCAGTTTATAGATGAACATTTAACAGAACCTATAACCATGGCTGATATTGCCGACCACATCCACCATAATCCCACCTACATCAGCCGTTGCTTTAAGAAAGTAACCGGTATACCCTTGCAGCAGTATATTATATATAAACGTATTATACTGGCTAAAAAATATTTGACCGAGGGCTATTCATTAAATGAAACCTGTAGGTTGTCAGGCTTTAATGATTATTCAAACTTTGCCAGAACTTTTAAAAAGCAAATAGGCTGCTCACCAAAAAAATATCAAGAACAGCCCTTTTGATAAATAGATGATAATTGTTTATAGCTCCATGAATAGACATTTGGATTTATTTCTCTATGTAGTGATGTGCCTGTGCCATATAAAGTTCATAATATTGTCTGTCCGTATGAACTATCAGCTCCTCATGAGAGCCTTCCTGAACAATGCTTCCATTTTCAAACATTGCCATTGTTATCATAGGTGTAACTTACAGTACCTTCGGTATCTGTATAGCTTATTATTCTTCCTGCCTTGTCATATTCATAGAAGGTCTTCTGCCCTCTTGCATTTGTCAGCTCCTTCAGAAGATCCATCTCATTAGTTGTCACGCCTCCCCATGGATTTATTTCTTTTATTAGTCTGGATAGCTTATCGTACTCATATTTTGTTACATTTCCATCGGGATCTGTTTTTGTAAGTACATTGCCGGCAGCATCATAAGTATACAGTGTAGTACCAACAATAGAATTTACCTGTTTGATTACATTTCCAACAGCATCATATTCGAAGGTCGTTATTTTATAAGTTACTTAAAATACAAAATGGAACTGTTACCTCATATATAAGATAACAATTCCACTATAAATAGACTTATATTAAAATCATTTAATCATTTTCATAACACTCAATCAGTTCATCCAATGACCCAAATCTATACCCCATTTCCTTCCACTTTGTAAGTAACTCATCTAAAATCTCAGCATTGGTCTTAGAGGTACTATGAAGAAGGACTACTGCACCGGGATGAATTCTTCCTAGTAACTTATCAAATGCCTGCTCCTTGGTAGGCTGTTTATCATTTAACCAATCAACATAGGCAAGACTCCAAAAGAAAGTCTTATATCCTAACTCCTTTGCCATCTCCATATTTTTCTTACTAAACTTCCCCTGGGGAGGCCTGTAATATTTGGGCATCTTCTGACCGGTTGCTTCTTCAAATGCTGCTTCTAAATCTTCTAATTCTTTACGAAAAGCATCCATAGATGAGATACTGGCCATATTGGGATGTGAATATGTATGATTTGCCACACAATGTCCTTCATCCACCATACGTTTGACCAAATCCTTGTTTGATGTTATATAGTTACCTACAAGGAAAAAGGTTGCAGGAACATTATGCTTTTTTAAGGCATCAAGTATTGGAGGAGTATTTCCATTTTCATATCCCGCATCAAAGGTTAGATAAATTATCTTTTCCTTACTATCCCCTATGTAATATGCATCATATTTTTTTAACTCATCCTGTGTGGCATTAGCAGTCGGCTGCTGCCCTTTTTCATAAAAACCCAAACCCCAGTTTTCTTCTTTTGCTTCTTTCAATTCGTCTCTTTCAATAGCATTTACCAAGATTGCAAGTCCCCCACCTAAAAAATACATTAGAATAAAAAAAATACCGGTTGCTACGATTTTCTTATAATTAATCAACCTATATCAAACTCCAACAAGTATTTATACTAATATATTTGATAAATCATCTATTCATTCCTGCCTATACTTGTCTTTTCTCAAAGCAAAATTTTTAGTTTTTATTCTTCTCTTTTTTCTGATACATGCAATTTCTTCTATATTCGCTTGGAGAAACACCACAGATACTCTTGAATATTTTCATGAAATGTTTATCATTAACATAACCTACCATCTGACTGATATCAATTATTTTTTCATCTGTTTCTTCCAAAAGCCTCTTTGCCTCTTCAATTCTAATTTTCTTCAAATAATTTACGAAATTCATTCCGGTATATTGCTTAAAATTTAAGGAGAACAAAGAATAATTCATTGAAATACTATTACTTACTACCGCCATATTTAGGTCTTTATTAAAGTTTTCACGGATATATATAATAGCTTGATTTATTTTTTCTTTATTCTTAAAATCATCAAATTCTTCCATAATAAGCTGTTGCATCTTACGAATCCAACTTTCAAACCGTTCAAAGTAAATATCTGCATTGGTATAATCTAATGGTTCCTGAAGTTCTTGGAAGGATTGTAGATCAATCTCAATCATACGCTCATAGGTGTTTATAAGCTCTTTAAGGATTCTTCTTGTTACTTCCATTAAGGTCTGTGCTGATATCTTGTTCATCTTAGCCTTAAAGCGTATGTTGTTAAATTTCTTAATCCCATCCTCTACTTTTTGTGTACCAAACAATTGAATGAACTGTTCCGGAAAATTCTCCGGTATCGTCTCATATTCAAAATTGGTATCCTCATAATGATAAAAGGGAAGGCATTTTACAAAGGCTTCTCTTCTGGCTATGACTGCCTCACCATAGGCTTCCTTCAATTCTGCTATACCAGTATGAACCTTACTAATACCCACGCTTAGGTTCTTAAGTCCATCATCCATACATTTTTTTAGCCGTTCATTATCCATTATAAGCAAGGATTGTCCTTCAACATCCCGAAGTAGAATTAGGGAATCATCTTCTGTAATATTAAATTCTCTATTATTTAGGCAACATATTAAATATGTATCCGGAAACATATTGGCAAATTGCTGCTCTATGGCATTGATTTCCTCTTTTGTAATACTTTTATTTAACAAAAGATATTTTAATTGCTGACTTCCAATCTTTTTAGATATCTCCGTTTCTTCTTTCTTACTGTCTATTTCCTCCTGAATATTGCTCATAATCTTATAGAATTTTTCTCGCTCAATGGGCTTAAGTAAATAATCCATTACACCATGACGAAGTGCTTCCACAGCATAATTAAAATCATCATATCCGCTTACCACCACTACCATTGGCTTTGAAGGCATATCTCTTATCTGCTTTACCAAGCTTATTCCATCCATTTTAGGCATACGAATATCAGTTATCATTAGGTCAAACTTTGTAGTTTGTAGTAGTTCTAGAGCCTCTTTGCCATTTCTACATTCAATAATTTCTTTAATTTCAACCGGGGCTCTTTTTAGCATTGCCACTATACCCTTACGTATCATTTTCTCGTCTTCAACGATTAACACCTTATTCATTGCCCTTGACCTCCCTATTAGTAATTGGTAACCTAACAACTACTTTGGTATAGCAATGTTCTTTTGAATACAAGCTGATACCATACCGCGGTCCAAAGGAAATACGAATTCTGTCTTGCACATTTTTTAATCCTATGCCATTGCCGCTTCCTCCGCCGGATTCAATTTCTCCGGCAATCTTCTTCTGTAATTGCTCAATAGTTGCTTGATTCATTCCTTTTCCTGAGTCAGTAATTTCTATAAGTATATCCTCACCCTCAACATATCCTTTAATATAAATACTAGAATCTTCTGCCAACTCCTCAATTCCATGATAAATTGCATTCTCCACTATGGGCTGCAAGGTCATCTTGGGAATTTCCTGTTTGTAGATAAATTGAGGTATATTAATTGCTAAGATAATTTCAAAGTCAAATCTAAGATTGATTAAATCAAGATAGTTTCTGATATATTCAATCTCCTGCTCTACAGTGACATTTTTTGAACTAAATTTCATTCCGTAACGTAATAATTTACCCAGGGAGGTTACAGCATCGGAGATTTCATATTTTTCGTCTATTTCAGCCATCATTTTGATGGATTCCAGTACATTATATATAAAATGGACATTAATCTGATTCTGAAGTGCCTTAATCTCAGAGTTTTTCATAAGTAACTCCCTGGCCAGATTCTCATTCATCAAACGCTCTATAGTATCTAGCATAATGTCAATTTCATGTCCCAGTTGTCCCATCTCATCGCTGCCATAGCGGTTAATTCTTAAGCTTAAATCTCCATCCTGAATCTTCGAAATTGTATCTAAAATATAATAAAAACGCTTTAGTAAGGCCTTTACTACTATATTAATAAGAGCCACAAGACATAGGAAAGCAAATACCAGACCAATCATAAATAAGATTTGATTTTTCCAAACATTCTTAATACTGTCTTCCATACTAACAATACGGACAAAGTTACCTTCTAGTTCTTCTATAGGTAGAATTCCTACAACAACCTTCTTATTTAGCAACTTAGTCTCAAAATATTGTTCATCAACATCATTGCCTTTCCCATGATTTAGTATTTGTCTTATTAGCTCTTCCTTGTGACTTTCCCAAATGCATTCTTCCTCACAGCCACTATAAATTCTTCCTTCTTTATCTACAAAGCCACACCACTCTTGATTACTTGATTGAAAGATTGAGTCAAATACCTCTTCCATTCGAACTGCTACCTCAATAACAGCAATATCTCCATATTCATAGTCATTTAGATTTGTGATTAATCCCATAGTATGTTCTGAGGTGTTTACTGAGTTATAGGACATAACATCTGTATAATCAAATTGCCACTGCCCTGATTGATATGTACTATACCAGTCGAATTCCTCCATTCTTTTGTGATGAAAAAGGATAGGGTATATCTCAGGAAAATCATTGGTTTTTGCATATACTCTAATCTGATATAAATAAGGATTTGAGTTAACAATATTTTCAAGTATCTCAATATCATCCTTGAATTCAAGAAGATCTATGGTTTCTAGTGTCTCCTTCCTCTCAAGTAGCAATAAAAACTCACTTAACTTTTGATAATTTAAAAATACTTGGGTTGAGGTATTACACAATTCCACTGTTTTTTGTACTACACCATGTATCTGTGTCATGGTATATTTAAGATTGCTAATTGCCTGTTTACTGTTATTATCCTTTAAATTATGAAAAATAAGCGAAAAAATACCACAGACCGGAATAAAGATAATCATTCCAATTAAAATGGTAAATTTAATATTAAGTTTTTGCCTCTTAAACCACTGTCTACTTTTTTTCATAACCTATTCCAAACCTAATTTACGTTTTGAATCTTGCATAAGCCTTGTGTATTCTTCCATTAGTTGTTCAAAGCCCAAAGCATATATTTTATCCTTATAATTTTTAAAGATTTCATCAAACTCTTCCTCTGATTTAGCAAGAAGCAATAAGGGCAAGGTCTTTCCCCACTCCAGCTTTATCTTCTTGTCAATCTGTGCAAAGCTACTATCTGCCTCAAAGACAATATCATACTGGCTGGTATATACAGTATAAGGTTTTGTCCATTCCCATAAGGAATGTGTAAGAGGATCCCTTATCTCCAACCATTGATCCTGCATCACATTATTTTGCAGCATCCAATAGGCATCATCGGCACCATATAATCTGTCATATTCATATCGATTAGTATTTAAAAGTTCTAGTACATGGGGCTTAATCACGTACTTGCCATCCACATAATCATAGGTAACCCCTTCAACTCCAAGAAAGACTTTTTTTTGTCCCTCTTCACTAATTAAGTAACTTAAAAAGGCAATGGCTCTTTCCGGATCTTTGCAATTCTTTGAGATAAAGGTAAGGGTCCAGCCATTTATACCGGCACTAGGTAATGTCGGGTCATCACCTTTAGAATTTTTAGGTCCATCTACAGCAATATAAATGCTTTCCGGATTCTTAGCATTTAAAATTTTTTGAGAGGCCTGTATGTCACTTCCTTGATAGAGAAGACAAAAATATCTTCCCTTTGCCAACTTTTCTTCCAGTTGTACACGTTTGTCAACAAATATTTCTTTCGATAAATATCCCATTTCATTTAACTCTCTAAACATCTTTAACCAATTCAAATAGTCCTCATCTATATATCTATGGTTGTATTTTCCATCTATTTCAAAGGGTACAGCCAAGAAATTTTGCAGATATTTATCAAAAGAATTACATCCTTCATCATAAAATTCATCAGAACCAATGGGTATTAATGGTTCTCCGTTTACATAGGGAAACATTTTATGGGCTTCTATTACCGCATTTTTAAATCCTTCTATGGTGGTCATATCAGGACTTCCAATGGCTTCATAGATATCTTTACGTACTAAAAAATTCTGGTTGCTTCCTATATTAATACCTGATTTAAAATCCTCTGGCGTATAGGCAGAATTGGGATATGCGTATATATTTCCATCCTCCTTCGTATACCAGTTAATCACCTGCTCATTGGTTACCTGATAAAAGTATGGATCATATTGATCTGCAAGGATATTCAAGGCATATACCATATCCTTATTAATCATGGTCTGTGCCTGTTCCTCCCACCAGCCTAAGGTAATAAAATCCGGCAAAATATCTGAGGCAATCATGGCATCAAGTTTCTGAGATTCATTTCCTGTCGGTACAATAAATTTGATGCTAACCCCCGTTTCAGCAGTAATAGCCTTGGAGACAGCATTCTGTCCCCAAGGCGTAGTATACCAAGAATAATTAATATACCAGTCAAATGTAATCGGTTCCTGAGCCAGCCTTTGCCATGCAGGTGTCCCTTCATCCACCTGATTTGGAATATCATCCTCTTTTGACTGACAGGCTATAAACATACAGAGTATCAGGATGGTAAGAATCATTATAGATATTTTCTTTACCATAGAATCACTTTCTCTCATTTTTCACTATCTACAACTTGTTCCACATTTTATTCTTTGGATATAATGTCTAGCATGTATTGTAAGAGCATATTGATTTTTCATCCAATCGCACAGAACTTTATAGATATTATAACGGATTTTTCAAATATATGCCAGTTATTACGGAAAATTGTTTTACTCTTTTACCGCACCGGCTGAAATACTGCTAATTATGTATTTAGAACAGAAGCAAAATACTATTAGAATTGGAATAACTGAAATTGCCACTGCAAGATATATAGCCCCTTGATTACTGGTTATATCTGTGGAACTATTTAAGGAGGCAATCATTACCGGTAAGGTGAATTTCTTAGGTGTATTTAATAAAATTAAGGGAACTAAGTAACTATTCCAGTTGCCGATAAATGAACCGATAGACATGGTTGCTACTCCGGGTAACATAATCGGAAAGACAATTCTATGGAAAATATGTATTTCACTGGCACCATCAATTCTTGCTGCTTCTAATAATGATCTAGATAGAACTGATATTAAATACTGTCTTAAAAAGAAGACAGTTCCCGGTGCAGCTATGGCCGGAACAATCAGGGGAATGTAGGAGTTTACCAATTTTAATTTTGCCACTAAATTATAAAAACCTAGTAAGCTTAGCTGTCCCGGAATCATCATGAATATTACAATTATTATCAGCAGGGTTTTACCGCCTCTAAAGTGATATATGGCAAGGGCATAAGCTGTTATGGCAGAAAAATAAGCGGTTAATATGGTAGCCGGTATTGCCACCATTAAACTGTTGGCAAAACCACGGAAGAGATTAAAATATCCGGATACTATTTTCCAATTATCTGCGAGAGATTTGCCGGGGATAAAACTAAAGGAAGTCATAATCTCAATGCCACTTCTTGTAGAATTAACCATCATTAATACAAATGGTAGTAAGCATACTAAAGATAATATAATTAATCCAAGATAGATAATCATTTTTTTTATTCTATAAGCCATATTAGTAGTCCTCCTTCTCTCGCATCAGTTTGTATTGAACAACAGAAATTACTAATATAATCGCAAACAAACTATATGCAATAGCAGCTGCATACCCTACCTGATTAGTACCTACTTCAAATCCAAACTTATATAAATACATAATAACGGTCTGTAGACTTCCGGAAGGATTACCATGGGTACCTCCGCTAATCAAGAACGGTATATCAAACATCTGTAGTCCGCCGATTAAAGAAGTAATACCTACATATAGTAAAATGGGCCTTAATAAGGGAATTGTAATCTTTGAAAATATCTTCCATCTTCCTGCTCCATCAATGGCTGCTGCTTCAAAATAATCTTTTGAAATACCCTGTACACCTGCCATTAATAAGATAAAGGAGTTGCCAAACCACATCCAAGCACCAATGCCACCGACAAAGTAAGGAGCTATAGCACTATTTCCAGTCCAATTTATGGGACTATTTTCACTAATACCCATAGCTGCCAATAATTGATTGACAGTTCCGTATCTCCAATCAAATAATGTTTTAAATAAAAATGCTACCGAGGTTGTTGCAATAATATTGGGAAGATAAAATACAGCTCGAAAAAAACCCAGTCCTTTAATTTTATACTTAATATCATTAAATACAATTGTTAATAATAAGGCAGTACCTAGCTGTAATACAATATTAAATCCCCAGATTTTTATAGTATTGCCAAAGGCTCTCCAGAAAAACTTATCTCCCACAACACGTTCATAATTATCCACGCCTACGAAATTGGGAGTTCCAAATCCCTTATAGTTTGTAAAACTCAAGTATAAGGTTCGAAAAACCGGATATACACTAAAGATTAGGAATGTTATTATAAAAGGTGCTACAAATAGATATGCCCAGTTGTTTCTTCTGCCAAGTTTATTAACTTTTCTATCATTTATCATGATTTGTTTCCTCCAACCATATAACAAACACGAACGGACTGTTCTTACATATACCTTTGGGAAAATTTAATAAATTGTGCGCCCAACAAATCTCTTTCAGTATTTTGTCAGGTATTTGTTGTTCGCACAATTTATATTCCTTAGAGTTTAGCCATGCCTACTATTTTTAACTACTCTCTATTTACTTTAAGTTCAGGAAAAGTTGATTCTACAACATCATAAAATTCATTAATTGCTTCTTCTTTAGTTTTCTCACCTGTCTTAATAGCAGTTATGGCTGCACCCCAAGCATCACCGATTGCTTTGTCATATCTAGTGACCTTTGAGTAATCAATTCCTTTAGCCTGTTCTAGCCAGAACTTATAAAGTTGTTGTCCGCCATAAATTTCATTCTTATCTTCTGCATGTTTCTCTAAGGTAGGGATGTAGGATACTGTATCACCTTCAGATTTCACAATCCACCATTCCATTGTGTCCTCTGTTAAGGTACAAAACTTTAAGTATTCCCAAGCCAGTTCTTTTCTTTTACTAGCTTGGCTGATACCGATGAAAGTACCGCCACCAAATCCATAGGAGGGACCTGCTGCAACTCCCCATTTTCCTGCAGTTTCTCCAACGTTATCTCTCATAGTTAAAAC
The DNA here is from genome assembly GCF_900070325.1 of Herbinix luporum. Classification (GTDB taxonomy): domain Bacteria; phylum Bacillota; class Clostridia; order Lachnospirales; family Lachnospiraceae; genus Mobilitalea; species Mobilitalea luporum. The sequence goes on along the minus strand of NZ_LN879430.1, from coordinate 642,592 downwards.
GCCCCATGCAGGAAGTCCATATGCAAATACTTCAACGGTTTCTTTACCTTCAGTTGCTGCCGCAAAGGATTCAGCATCCCATATATTCATATCATCTGTTCCCCATTGTGTTTCAGCTGTTAACAAAGGAACAGGGCCTTTCATAGCTTGATACCAAGGAGCTGCCCACTGGCTAGCAAATGCGGTATAATCATTTTGATATAACTGAACGCATAGATCCATATAATCATATCTAGCTTGATCAACATTTAAAGTTCCATCGATAACCCAAGCAGAGTCACCGGAGAAATAGTTAGTTTCAGCATCAGAGGCGAATATCTTGTATCCGGCCTGCTTTAATGTCTCAGCTGTTTCTAAAATGGTCTTATAATCCTTAAATAATTTACTGATTTCATCGGGATCATCTGTATTAAATACCTTCTGTGCGATATCTCTTCTATAAAAGAAGCCTGCAGGGGTAATCTGATAACTAATTGCTCTTTGAATACCATCTTTGTCCTGTCCGACTTTCCAAACATAATCTACAATCAAATGAGCATAATCTTGTGCATTGTATGGTGCCTGATTTAAATCTTCAAAGAAGCCTGCTTCAAACATATCCTCTAACATCTGTGGCTCACCTACGATAATGTCAGGTTCTGTTTCGCCACCAAGAAGTGCAGATTGAACCTTTGTAGGATAATCAGCGGGAGCAATAACTACTGTTTCAACTTCAACTCCGGGATTCTTCTCCATAAAATATTCAGAAAACTGCTGAAGGTCAGAGGCAAGTGTCCATACTACTAACTTTCCTTCTAGAGTTTTATCTGCTTCTGAAGAAGTATTGTCCCCACTGGTAGTAGGAGTTTTGTCTGCTTGACTATCATCTTTTTTACCGGAATTATCCTTGCTGCCACAAGCAATCATAAAAATGGTTAACATAGAAACCAACAAAAAAATTAAAACTTTTTTTGCTTTCATAAATAATACCTTCCCTTTCTCAATCACACCTGTGTTTTCTTGATGATTTTATTATAAATACTCCATTTTCCCCATGTAATGGTTTAATTTTTAAAAAGGTGTTCATATTTTATTTTTATATCCTTACTAGCACAGCTTTGATTTGGATAACTTCCTTATTTCTAATAAGATTAACCGGTTCACCTTCCATAAACTCAGCCTTTACTGTTATTACATTCCCATCCTTAGTAGTTACTTCATAAGAGCTTACTTTTGCATTGTTAGGTGTAATAGTATTCTTATCCGGAAGTTGATAGATTACCGGTATGCTACCTAAAAACATAGCTTCAATCTTATCTTCTCCAATCAGATAATCTGGAATCAGTGGTTGTAGACCAAGCATAAGTCTTCCTTCCGAAAAGATAAATGGCTGTTTACCAAACATCATAATCTGCCACATATTTAAAAACTCAACAGTGGATCCACTTAGTCTTGCTACAAAGCCTTTTCCATGAATCTTTTCATCTGGATTAGCCGAGCTGGCAATAAAGGAAGAATTCTCAAGTAAGCTTCTTCCATACTGCTCCTCCTTTAAGAAGCAAACAGCAGCTTGATGAAAATCATTAATAAATTCCTCATACATACCTGCCTTTAATATCTCCAGCAGATATTTATACTCCATATGCAACCAGATGGATTCATTTTCCAACCAACCCGGTGTAAAGGATTTGGCTCTTCCTAGCTCATAACTGGCATTTTCCAAATCTGCATTTACCTTATACATTTTTAACTTGTTATCATAAAGCTTGCTATTTTTTATTACCTTGTAGAGATTTTTCTTAACAGAAGCTTCCACCTTGGTCTTAAAAAATCTTACATTTCCCTCTAAAAAGTCCGGTGTTTTTTCTAAAATAGCATCAAGGATTTCAATTCCCTCTTCAGTCTTTTTATAATCTGTTACCGTATAATAAAAATAGGTTGGACAAACACCACTACCATTATTTTTATGTATATCCCAAGCGTAAGAACAAGCAAGATCTACTACCTTGTGCAATACTTTAATAGCCTCTGCCATAGAACTGAAGGTATACTCCTTCTCTTCACCCCTTAACTGATATTTCACAGCTTCCCTATATAGCTCTAAGGCGCAATTCCTTTCCTTCCAGAATTTAATTCGATCCTTTGAGCTAATGGATGAGGTATCTTCATATAACTCTAGATAAGAATTTGCACTTTCCAGTAAAGATGTTAGGAGATTATCCAGTTCTATAGGAAGATGCAAGTTATTATCATAGTTACTTAACACCTCTTCTAGATAATCAAATAGCCTTGCCAGCTCATAAGTTTCAGCCATGGATGAACCTAGTAAACCCGGAAGTCCATTGAGGGCATCATACCAACCGGGTCTTCCCCCTTCCATTTCAATACCAAGTCCATATAAATCAAGGGCAGCAAATTTTACGATACCTATAAGTAACATCTTCTCTAGTAGACTATGCTTAACTTGCTTGCCTTTTTTATCCTTCAATAAACCGGGGACAAATTGGCTATTTATTTCAATAAAATTATATTGTCTTATACCTTTTTCTGTCTCAACATATCGTTTTCTTGCGGGAAGCACAAATCCTTTTTGCAAGGGATAGGTATAACTTCTGTCTCCAAATAAAAGCTTCTCCTTACGTTCCGGATAGATAGCCAGGTATTCTTCCACAAGGTCCAGATTGTAGGTCCAATGGTCGGACCAATATCCTTCATGAAATTCTGTATTTTGAATTGCTATTGCTTCTTTAAGAATTGGATGGAATAAATCCTCCCTTCCAAGTTCCTTTAATCTCTTTAATAGCCTTCCCGGAGTAAATACCTCCCTTAAAAAGTCTTTAAGCTCTGGGTATTTACCAGCCTTATCTTCCTCTAGGAAGTATGTGATTTGCTCAATCCCCAATGGATTATAGCCGTCAATTTGAATTGTATTATAAAAGAAACGAATACTAGCTTCCTCTACATAGGGTGAAAACCTCACATCACAACGGCGATTTTGATTTACATCTCTAAAATTGCCATTTCCTTGGGAGTAGAATTCCGGCATAACTTTAAAGTAGTTATAATCACGCTCAATATCTCCATGCTTTCTGGAATAGAGGTAATACACCTTATTTTCTCCAAGGAGGATAGGTTCTCCTCCCCGAAGGACATTATCTAAATAGGTCTGTCTACAATATAAATCAAAGATCTCGTTACCGGTTTTAGTATAAATCTTTTCTGTAATCTTCCATGGTAATGTCCTTGCTTCTTCATATTTATTTTGGAAATATCCTTTTTTTAATACCTTTTCATATAGAAGGGATAAGTTATCTATATTCTCAGTCTGTCCGTAGAGTTCATAAATTGTATAAGTCTCCCCAGGTTGTAACTTAAATTTATCTGTAAAGAAGCAACATGGAACATCATTCTCCATTCTCTGGCTTTTTTCTAATAAGTGCAAAAGACTATGCTCCATAAATTCAATTGGATACTGTAAGGAGCTATCATAACCAAATAAGGTTTCTGTACTGACAATTACTTGCTTTACAAGTCCATTATGATTTATGGCTAGACCATAGTTGCCCCCTTTTACAGCGTCTACTTGCGCATGATCCTCCATACTGGCCCGCACCTTAAAGATAGGACATCCTGTATGGGCATTAAGCACCTGCATCCATGCTTTGGAAGTCTGCCCCATCTCATTAATGCTTTTTAGATCCACTCCATAGGGTAAGACTGCTGCCATGCCATCTACAAATTCAAAATCCCTAGCAACTGATTTGCTGTTCTTAAGGGTAACCTTTCTTACTAGTCCAGCTACATCTTCCCCAGGCAAGGTATAATAAAGGACTTCAATATCAAACTTCCCCTCTGAGTTCTCTTCCTTAATCTCTAATTCATTCATACCAATGGCCATAGAATGGTTCATTGCTTCCTTGGAAAAAGCTTCATGAACCTGATTATCTACCTTGATAAAGGTACGAAATCCTAGTCTCTTAGTATTTTGATATGCTTGGTGTGCAGGATAAAATTGCATGATGGAATGATCCTTATCCTGGATACCAAAGCTTGAGATAGCCTGTCCCCGGTTAACATAGAAACACCATAAGGGGATGCCCCTTTCACCTGCGATACCAGGAAGAAAATTTGAAAAAGTTGACTTTCTACCGTAATTATAAATGACATATCTTTTTTCTTTATCTATCATAACTTTATCCTTTCTTTTCTTAAGACTATTAAATCACATAAATTTTTTAGGATACTAAGCTAACTTTACTCTAATTACATGTTCTTTCTCTTCCTCTAGCTCCTTAAGATAACTTCTTTTTATTACAGGTAAACTATCTTCAAAGTCATGTTTTAAATCATCAATAAAAATCTCTTCTACTTCATAGTCACCATATTCCTTCATCTCTGGGTTTTCATAGATAAGAAGAAGCTTTCTTCTTGCAAAATAAAAGCTTATCTTTGCATATCCTTCCTTATCAAATTGACATGCCATAAGCTTTGGCTCAATAACTAAGTCTCCTAAATCTCCTTTAACTCCAAACATTTCTGTAAGTACCGTTAACATATACCAGCTTGCAGAACCAGTCAGATAATTGTAAAGCCCCCTACCATTCTGATTAAAATATTCAGGAATTCCAGGATAGATACGACTACTTTCAAAATCAGCTGCCTGCAAGAATAGCTGATTTAGGGCCCTATATCCTTCTTTTACAAAACCTCTTGAATATAAGGCATTGGCATACATAACCGTCATATGGGAGAATACGGATCCATTTTCTTTTGAACCATATGCAAATCCAAACATTCTTCCCAAATCCGTCTTTAATTCATTGAAATTCGTATTAAGACGATAACCTCCTATCTTATCGTCAAACAATAACCGGTCCGCTGCCTTTACTATCATGGAAATCTGCTGATCCGTTGCCGTACGGCTTAAAATTGTAAATACTTGACCGGTAAGCATCATACGAATTCCGCTTTCAAATATTCCCTCAACCTTATTTTTATTGTTATCGTAATAACTGTTAAACCATCCTCCAAGTTCTTCTTCCCCTGTAGCTATCCATTCTTTTGATCTTATATTCTTTTTAATCTGTTCAGCTTTTTCCAACAAATCTTTAGCTAAGATTTCACAGGAAATCCATTCTTTTTTACCGGAAATATAACTTCCACAGTTATTACAATAATTCTTTAGAATTTCCCGCTTCTTCTCCACAGACTTATATATATTAGGATCATTACCGATTAACTCCATAAGTTCTGTGCAAAGAGCTACCTTCTTCCAATCTTTTTCCTTATATAAACGAAGTAAAAGTTTTCCCAAATTCTCAAGGTTTCCTGCATAAGCAGCACTAAATGCTACACTTTCTCCATTTTCCTTGGCCATATCTAAAGCATCATTCCAATCGGCTCCCAATAAGCGCATATGGCCATGGTCTCCAACATCATAAAAAGCTGTCAAATTCTGTACCAGAATGTGCTCTAGAATGGTACCTTTATAAATCTCATTGGTATGGGTATGTAGCACTTTACTGTCCTCCTGCCATAAACCATCCATCTCGGTACCCCGATGTATGATTCTATCCTTAAAGTAGCTTGTCTCCTCCAATAGAATTTCATAATCTCCGGTCTGATTTATATAAAGAAGAGTTGTCATACAAGGCCATACACCATGGTCCATCCACATTCTTACAATAGAATTGCGGTCCGCTATGAAGTCTCCCGGCTCCTTACCAATAATGGTGGCATTGCTTCCATCTATGCGCACACCACCATAATAACTGAGCAATTGATTACGAATGGACTCCTTAGAATTTAATAATAAAGCAAGGCTATCTTGCCAAAGGTCACGGTATCCTCTGCCTCCCCTACCATAATCATGATGTGGTAAAAAGGAGCAGCCATAAATTCTACGAAGGGTAGGTTGAATCCCAACCCATTTTAACCATTGATCAAATTCTTTATTACCGGTCTCTACTTCAATTCCTAACTGTTCTTCCCAGTACCTAACAGTTTCTTCAAAGACCCTTTTCTCATTTTCTGGATTAAGAAGCTCTAGACCCTGATTGTTATAGCTTAATATAATGCAATATTCCTTTGTTTCTCCGGGTTTTAAGACCACTTTATCCATCTTCATTGCAGCTATGGACTCAAAACCTTCTACTTTATCTCCCTCATACATAGCAATACTTTTGCCATAAGTCTGGTCTACAACAGCCTTAGGATATGTTAAGTTACCACCCTCTCCTATGAAACTTTCTAATACCGGATAGAAGGATATCGGTGCTTTTCCTTCCTCATCCAAAGTGTATACTCCATAGCTAACATTATTTTTCACATGTCCCCTCTCATCAAAAGATAAGGTTGGTTTCACTTCGATTCCGTTCTTTCTTACAAAAGTCCGATGCAAAAGACTGGTAACATGCCTATGATCTCTGATGTTATCTGCACTTCTACCGTATAAAGGTATTGCCACTGTAGGTTCTATAGTAAGTTTATCCCTGCCAATGTTTTGTGCTGTAACCTTCATCATTTCCGCCTGATGTCCGATAGGGGCGTAGCTTAACACCGTTACTGCTATACCAAGGCTAGCATTTTCTCTGGTCATCTTATGCCATAGTCTACCTGCTTCTACAGTAACAAAGTCCTTCTTTTCCTCACTCTCATCCTGTTTAGCTAATACCTGCAATGGCGAACAACCATTGGCTGCCCAAACAGTTTTTTTATTTATACGAAACCAGACATTTCGTCCGTTATTAGTCATATGAAGCCCTTCTACACTTACAGGCTCTAATAAAAAAGAGTTCTGTCCTATTTTATTGTCCCCGTGCAGATTAGGAGTAACACAAGCCATTACATCAGCGTCATTCCCAATAGGAAAATATAGATAACTGTTTTCATCTGCCTTATCTAGTTTAAAGTTCCCACGGGAATTCAAATATTTAATCTTCATCTTATACACCTCTTGCTTAATACTCTGTCCTTACATTTGAAGCTACTTTGCTATCTTTATTTTAGAAAAGCAGTATATTTATTTCAGTATGCTATTTATTATTATGGTGTGATTATTTTACCTTTGTTTGTTAAGTTAAATAAGAAAAAGAAAGCCACAACATCTTAGTAAGCTTGGACCTAAACTAACAATGTTATGGCTTTCTTATATTGAACTGACTCCTAATAGATAAACCTGAAAATATAGCTTTGGTTTTATTCCTCTTTGTATTATAATCTCTGTTGATTTCTTAGTTATTTGAAATTTTATTCTCCAATACTTCTATTACCTCACCTGTTCTTCCCCTAATTTAACCTTCACAAATTCCAATTATAATTTCTATTATGTACAATAAAAGTGATATTTTTTCATACATCCTGTCTTATATTTTTAGCATAATTCTAATATTTGACTTTATTAAAGTCAACCATTTTGGATATATTATAAGAATTTCTCATTTTTTTCTAGTATGTTTATTGACAAAACTTACAATTGGCTGTAATATGAATATAACCCCAATATTTTACATACTGTGCCACTAATCTGGTATGACGTAAATGCATAAATAAAAAAGAAAAGGAGGAAAAATTATGAAGCCTAAGATTAAGAAGATGATGGCTTTGGCAATATGTATGTGTATGGCTATCATGATCATCTTACAAAGCACACCAATACACGCTGGTCAAATGATTTACAACAATGCCACTGGTACACATGGCGGTTACGACTACGAGCTTTGGAAAGATCACGGAAATACCAGCATGGAACTGAACGATGGTGGTACTTTTAGTTGTCAATGGAGTAATATCGGTAATGCTCTATTTCGAAAAGGGAGAAAATTTAATTCCGATAAAACCTATCAGCAAATAGGTGACATTACAATTGACTATGGATGTCAATACAATCCATCTGGAAATTCCTATTTGTGCGTTTACGGTTGGACAAGAAGCCCGCTAGTTGAATATTACATTGTAGAGAGCTGGGGCAACTGGCGTCCACCGGGAGCAACATCAAAAGGAACCATCACAGTAGATGGGGGTACCTATGATGTGTATGAAACTACCCGAGTAAATCAGCCTTCCATCGATGGAAACACAACATTCCAACAGTATTGGAGTGTTCGTACATCCAAGAGAACAAGTGGAACAATCTCCGTTACTGAACATTTTAAGCAATGGGAAAGAATGGGCATGCGAATGGGTAAGATGTATGAAGTAGCTCTTACCGTTGAAGGCTATCAGAGTAGTGGAAGCGCTAATGTATACAAGAATGATATCAGAATAGGCTCATCAGGAAATCCAACTCCTACTACACCTGCAAGCCCAAGTACTAGAAGTGCATTTACAACAATTGAAGCTGAACAATATAATAGTACTAATTCCTCCACTATAGAAGAAATTGGAACGCCAAACAATGGTAGAGGGGTTGGTTATATTGAAAATGGTAATACCTTAACTTATAGCAAAATTGATTTTGGTAATAGTGGTGCAACAAAGTTCACTGCAACTGTAGCAACTGAAATGAGTACTTCCATTCAAATCCGTTCTGGCAGCGCTACCGGTACTTTACTTGGTACCTTATCTATAGACCCTACAGGTAGCTGGGATACATATCAAACCTTATCTACAAACATTAGTAATATTACTGGTGCTCATGATATAGTATTGGTATTCTCCGGTCCAGTCAATGTAGACAACTTTATATTTAGTGGAAGTGGCTCACCAGAACCTACACCAAGTACTGACACAAGAAACGCATATTCTAACATTCAGGCCGAAGATTATGACAGCAGTTATGGCTCTAATCTTCAGACCTTTAGTTTATCAGGTGGTGGCAGCGCCATTGGTTATATAGAAAATGGATATTCTACTACCTATAAGAATGTTAATTTCGCTAACGGCTTAGCTTCTGTAACGGCAAGAGTTGCTACACAGAACGCAACTACCATTCAGGTAAGATCTGGAGGATCAAATGGTACTTTACTTGGTACAATCTCTGTTCCTTCGACGAATAGTTGGGATTCTTATCAGAATGTAACTGCTAACCTTAGCAATATTACAGGTGTGCATGATATTACCCTTGTTTATTCAGGGGCTGTGAATGTAGACTACTTTGTATTCAAAGCTGCAAATAACCCTGATCCTACTTCTGCTCCTACCCCTACCCCTGTGGCAGGTGCAAAAAGTGCATTTTCTAATATACAAGCCGAAGACTATGACAGCAGTTATGGCTCCAATCTTCAAACCTTTAGCTTAACTGGTGGTGGCAGTGCCATTGGCTATATTGAAAACGGCTATAACACTACCTATAAGAATATTGATTTTGGTAGTGGTGCTGTTTCGGTAACAGCAAGAGTTGCTACTGAGTTTGATACAACAATTCAAGTAAGATCAGGAAGTGCAACAGGTACTTTACTTGGTACAATTTCTGTTGGGTCCACAGGAAGCTTTGATACTTATAGGGATGTATCTGCGAACATTAGCAAAACTACTGGAGTAAAAGATATCGTTCTTGTATTCTCAGGTGCGGTTAATGTCGATTACTTCAAATTTAGTGCACAAGCCTCTTCCGGTGATACACAGACTGCTACTTTATTAAATACTTATGGCAGTCTATTAGGTAATATGGGTACCTGCATCAACTACAACCAATTAATTAATGCCAATACCTTAAATGTTGTAAAGCAACAATACAATAGCATTACTTTGGAAAATGAGATGAAACCAGACGCAATTCTGGGTTCCAGTCCAAGCCTTATTTCTGTTTCTGAGGCTAGAAATCTTGGATATTATATTCCAAGCAACTGGCAGGATTCTATGGTTCCAAGACTGAACTTTAGTACCGTTGATAGAGTTATGCAGATTTGTTCTGAAAATGGTCTTCGAATGAGAGCTCATACCCTTGTATGGCACAGTCAGACCCCTGGATGGTTCTTTAGAAGTGGATTCAATGGTGGTTCAGGTTATGTTAGTCCTCAGGTAATGGATGCACGTGAAGAATTTTATGTAAAATCTGTAATCAATCATGTATATAACAGTCCCTATGGTGATTGTGTATATGCTTGGGATGTTGTTAACGAGCATCTTCACGCTGTTAATTCAGGATGGGCAGCCATATATGGTAATGCAAAGAATGTTTCCTTTGTAAGAAATGCTTTCATATATGCACATGATGCATTAGTTGCTCTTGGAAAGAGAGACAGCGTTAAGCTTTTCTATAATGACTATAATACCTATGAAGTAACAAATGATATTGTTTCCTTAGTTAAGTACATCAATCAGAATGGTAAGTATTGTGATGGCGTAGGTATGCAAGCCCATCTAGATACAGGATATCCAAGTGCAGCTGCCTTTAAGTCAGCGCTTCAAACATTTTTAAATAATGGATTTGAGGTTCAAATTACTGAATTTGATGTAACCAATAACAATGCTACTACTCAAGCAAATTACTGCTATGATATCTTCAAGGGAATCTTAGATTGTAAGAAAGCCGGTGGCAATATTACTGGTATTACAATCTGGGGCTTATATGATAGCGTTTCTTGGAGAGCTAGTCAGTCACCTTTACTATTCAGTAGCTTAACACAGCCAAAGCAGTCATATCATTCGGTACTGAAAGCCTATACGGATTCAGGCTATAGTATTGGCGAACCTGGCACCCCAGGTGAAGGTAATACTCCCACACCTACCCCTCCTCCTACCACCGGTGCTAAGAGTGCATTTACCAATATTCAGGCAGAAGATTATGACAGCAGTTATGGCACTAATCTTCAGACCTTTAGCTTAACAGGTGGCGGCAGTGCCATTGGCTATATCGAAAATGGTTATACCACTACCTATAAGAATATTGATTTTGGTGATGGTGCAACATCTGTAACAGCAAGAGTAGCTACCCAGTATGCTACTACCATCCAGGTAAGATCAGGAAGTGCATCAGGTACCTTACTCGGAACAATTTCCGTTGGGTCCACAGGAAGTTTTGATACTTATAGGGATGTATCCGCTACCATTAGTAATACTACCGGTGTAAAAGATATTGTTCTTGTATTCTCAGGTGCCGTGAATGTAGACTACTTTGTATTTTCAAAATCAGCTACATCACCTGATCTTTCTGGTAAAAAGTTAGTTGCACTAACATTTGACGATGGTCCGAATACAACCACAACTCCTCAGGTTCTTGATGTTTTAGAACGTGAAGGTGTCGTTGCTACCTTTTTCCTAATCGGAAATAACATCAATGATAGTGTGAAACCAGTAATGCAACGTCAAGTTAGTCTTGGATGTGAATTGGCTAATCACTCCTGGAGTCATAGTGATATGAGCACTATGGGTTATTCCCAAATCCAACAAGAGATTACAAATACAAATAACAAGATTTATCAGATGGTTGGAGTAACTCCAAAGTTCTTCCGTCCACCTTATATTTCAACAAGTAATACCATGTATCAAGCAATTGACCTTCCATTTATCGGCGGATTAACTTGTAATGACTGGGAAAACTCTACTTCAGCAGCTCAAAGAGCATCCACCGTTCTGAATAATGTGAAAGATGGCGATATCGTTTTATTGCATGATTTTCCTGGCAATAACAATACGGTACAAGCATTAAGTACTATTATTCAAGGGTTGAAAGACCGTGGTTACGCATTTGTAACTGTTAGCCAGCTTTTTGAACTAAAGGGTGTAAATCCTAATGTAGAGTACAAGATCTGGAATGGTGCAAACTAAAAGGGGAAGCCTTTAATTGTGCCAAAGTAAATTAGACATTAATGGCTTTGTAAAATATTCTGATTAAAATGGAGTATTTAAAGATAGGAAAAGAGTTTATCTTTTCCTATCTTTTTTGCTTCAAATTCATATTATTTCAATTAACTATTAAAAGAGCTGATAGTCCTGTCCTCTTAGTTTATATTATTTCTTATAAGTAAACATTCAAATCATTTGTGCCTATCTCTTTCAGGAAAGCTTCTTCCTTGGTATTAATTACCTTTTTAATTTTAAATATTTGAACCTTACTTAATGGAGGATTAAATTTAATTGCCCCCTCTATAAATCCGTTATTTATAATTTTATTATATAATTCTTTTATAAATGTTGACCATTCTTTTAGATTATTTACCTTACTCTTATCTTGCAAATACCTAATTCCATCAGCAGCATAAAACATCATTAATGCGGTACTTAATTGACAGCAGTCTTTATGAATAATTTTTTTCGGTATCTCAAAACCATTATCCCAATTATAATTATATGCATATAGATGCAATATTTCAGAGTCAGCAATTTCATCTATTAATCTTATTACATCAACTATATTTTTATCATATAACATTTGTTTAACAAACTCTTCAACATTCTTATCCATGTATACACTCACTTATTTGATTTATTTCTAGACCTTTTTCCATAAATCAACTATTGCTCCTTGGTTGGGATATAATGGTTCTGGTTTAACCCATTTACCATTTGCAAATTCTTCTACGCGTCTATGTGGAGAAGTTTTGCTTTTATCAAATCTTATTTTTCTTGTTCCGCCTTTTGATATGAAATGTCTCCACTCTGCACTCTCTGAGCCAATCAAAATACAATCACTTAAGAACTCACTAACTAAGACTATCTGCCAGGCTCTATAGGTGAGTCATCTGCTCCCTTTGTGGCTCTGTGCCAGAACTATTCACTTTTTTACACCACCTTCTTCTCCAGCCTTACCTCAAAGACCTTTCTGCATTTAGGGCATTAGATTTCAACATCTGCATAGTCGGCATCAAATACTCTGTGATTACAGTGAGGACAGCGGACTGTGTACTGTTTCTTACTCACCGGACTTCACCTCTGGTTTCTTTGGCTTCATGATATTTGCCATTCTCATCATAATAGGCTCAAATATCTCCCCTACCATGTAATGAACTGACTGTGAGTAATTCTCCTTGGCATCATCTAACGTCTTGGAAATAAGGTTGTATAGATTTTTAATATCCTCATCTGTAGTATCTGCTGTACTGACTTCAATAAATAATAACAATCCTTTATATCTTGATATAAAATTCCATCAATTTCTACATCATAAGAAAGAGCTCCTTCAACAGGATCCCAAGATAACTTTATAGCACTGTCATCGATAATCTCCGACTTAAGATTTTCTACCTTCCCCGGTGCCGTAAGAATTTCCTTACTTTCACTCCATTGTCCATAAATATCACCGATAACAGCTCTGACCCTATATTCATATCTAAAGTTTGGCAAGAACTCTTTCTGTAAAAATAGGTTTTCCTTGCCCACCTTAATTATTTCTTCATTTATGGATAACTCATATTCACAAATATCATTTACCCCTGTCCACCTAAGCAATATCCCATCTTCCCTTACAGTAACCGTAAGATTTGCAGGAATATCAGGAGGCATAGTAATAGTATAACTATTACTGGCTTCTGATATATTTCCATCTTCATCATATGCTTTAACATAATAGGTATATGTTGATCCACTTGCTATGGTAGAATCTAAATATAATATCAAGTGCGCTGGATGGCTCGACGGTTCTAGTACGAGTCTTATAGATAAAAAAAGGACTTCTCAAACCGTCCTACGACTTGAGAAATCCCCTAAAATAAATCATTTCTTAGAATTTGCCAGCCTCAGCTGCTTCTTGAATGGCTACTGCTACTGCTACTGTAGCACCAACCATAGGGTTATTACCCATTCCGATTAAGCCCATCATCTCAACGTGAGCAGGAACTGAAGAGGATCCTGCAAACTGTGCATCGGAGTGCATTCTACCCATGGTATCGGTTAATCCATAAGAAGCAGGACCTGCTGCCATATTGTCAGGATGAAGTGTTCTACCTGTACCACCACCGGAAGCCACAGAGAAGTACTTTCTGCCTTGCTCGATGCATTCTTTCTTATATGTAGCTGCTACAGGATGCTGGAATCTGGTAGGATTAGTGGAGTTACCTGTAATGGATACGTCCACATGTTCCTTATGCATAATTGCTACACCTTCGGTAACATCATTAGCACCATAGCAATTTACTGCAGCCCTGTCACCTTTACTATAAGACTTACGGGATACCTCTTTAACCTCACCGGTTTGATAATCCATATCAGTCTCAACATATGTAAATCCGTTAATACGGGAAATAATTTGTGCAGCATCTTTACCCAGGCCGTTTAAGATAACTCTTAAGGGTTTTTTTCTAACCTTGTTAGCAGATTGTGCAATACCTATTGCACCTTCAGCTGCTGCAAAGGACTCATGTCCTGCTAAGAAACAGAAGCATTCGGTTGTTTCTTCTAAAAGCATTTTACCAAGATTACCGTGTCCTAAACCAACCTTTCTTTGATCAGCAACAGAACCGGGTATGCAAAAAGCCTGTAAGCCTTCGCCGATAGCAGCTGCTGCATCTGCTGCCCTTCTTGCATCTTTTTTGATTGCAATTGCTGCACCTACTATATAAGCCCAGCAAGCATTTTCAAAGCAAATAGGCTGAATGCCCTTTACCATATTATATACATCAAGTCCGGCATCTTTTGTAATCTTTTCAGCTTCTTCTATGGATGAGATGCCATAACTGTTTAACAATGCATTAATCTTATCTATTCTTCTTTCATATGATTCAAATAAAGCCATTTGTATGTATCCTCCTTATATTATTCGCATCTTGGGTCAATTATTTTAACAGCATCTTCTACTCTGCCATATTGACCTTTGGACTTTTCATAAGCCGTATTAGGATCATCACCTTTTTTAATGAAATCCATCATTCTACCAAGGCTAACGAATTGATATCCGATAATCTCATTATTTTCATCAAGAGCAATACCGGTAACGTATCCTTCTGCCATTTCAAGATAACGAGGACCTTTTGCAAGAGTTCCATACATGGTTCCTACCTGGCTGCGTAGACCTTTACCTAAATCCTCTAAACCTGCACCGATTGCAAGTCCATTCTCTGAAAATGCACTCTGTGTTCTACCATAAACTATCTGTAAGAACAACTCTCTCATAGCAGTATTTATAGCATCACATACTAAGTCAGTATTTAAAGCCTCCAGGATGGTTTTGCCGGGCAGTATTTCAGAAGCCATAGCTGCAGAGTGGGTCATACCGGAACATCCAATGGTTTCTATCAGTGCTTCTTGGATAATACCATCCTTAACATTTAATGTTAATTTACAGGTACCTTGTTGAGGTGCACACCAACCTACACCGTGAGTAAAACCGGAAATATCTGTTACTTCCTTAGCTTTAACCCATTTTGCTTCTTCCGGAATAGGTGCCGGCCCATGATTAACACCCTGGGCAACCGGACACATCATTTTAACTTCATGTGAATAAATCATGTTGTTGAAACTCCTTTCAGTTTACATTGTATTGCATTCTAAGGTAAAACCTTATGCTTTCTTACTTTAATTGCGCCGTGGTATTATCCACGACGCACTTAGTTTATTGTTATTTACTTAACATATTTTCGCATAAATTGCACAATAAGTCTAGTATAATTTTCAATTAAGGGCCAATTATGACATTATCTAATGCTTAGCTACTATTTCACCGGCTTTTTTGTATATAGTTCCAGCCTTTACATAACCCCTAACCATGGAAAGTGGATATATGTTTACATTTTTACCTACAACAGTTCCGGGATTTAATACGGTATTACATCCTACTTCAACATTGTCGCCCAATATAGCTCCAAATTTCTTTAGGCCGGTCTCTATTATTTCATCTTCTACTTTCACCTTTACTAAGGATTTGTCAGATTTAACATTTGAGGTAATGCAACCTGCTCCCATATGAGAGCCATATCCTAGGATGGAATCTCCCACATAATTAAAATGGGGAACTTGAACCTTATTAAATAAAATAACATTTTTCAGCTCCGTTGAATTACCTACAACTGCATCTTCCCCAACAATGGCACTGCCTCTTATAAATGCACAATGTCTAACTTCCGCATTCTTGCCTATAATAACCGGTCCATTAATAGAGGCAGAAGCAGCAACCTTGGCGGATTTTGCAATCCATATGCCTTCTTGAGGATTGTCATATTCCTCCTTAGAAAGTGTGGGACCTATTTGCAATATTACATCCTTTATCTTTGATAAGACTTCCCAAGGATAAGTACATCCCTCAAAGGCAACAGCTGCTATTGTCTCATTTAAGTTCAGTAAATTGCTGATAGTTAACTCTTTATACATTAATTCCATTCCTTTCTTAAGAGTGACAGGTACCATTAAATATTTATAAATGAAATATAAACTTTTACAAACTACTTAATATATAGGATACAGATTAATTGTAATCTTTGCTATCAAGCATTGAGGCTGCTTCTTTATCAAGGATTATAGTAGCCTTTCCTTTATATACTTGAATTGCAGAAGCCGTTACCTGGTCTGTTACAGGACCATATAATGCCTTTGCCACCACTTTAGCCTTCTTTGCTCCGTTGGCCAGCATAAGGAGACTCTTTGCCTCTAAGATTGTACCTAACCCCATGGTTATGGCATAATGGGGCATTTCATCCATAGTAAAGCCGGCTTCTTTATAGAATGCCTCATAATTATCCTTTATGGTCTGTTCATTTAATTTCTCCACCCTTGTTCTGGAATCAAGAGTTGAGCCAGGCTCGTTAAATGCCCAATGACCGTCTCCTCCTATTCCCAGTATCTGCAGATCAATTCCACCTGCTTCTTTTATTGCTTCTTCATATGCCTTGCAAAATTCATCAGGGTTCTTTGTCAGTCCATCCGGTATATGTATATTTTCTTTTTTTATATTTATATGGTTAAATAGTTCTTCATACATAAATCTTTGGTAACTTTGATCTAGGGCATAGGGCTTTGATAAATCCATACCAAGGCCTAAATATTCATCTAGATTAAAGGTAACAACTTGGGAAAAATCCAGTCCTTCTTCTTTATGCATACGGATTAGTTCGCGATAAGTTCCAATTGGAGTCCTGCCTGTTGCAAAACCAATAACACTATTGGGTTTTTTTCTTATAAGTTCAGCTATATGTTCTGCCGCACATCTGCTCATTTGATCGTAATCCTGCTTTACAATAATCTCCATGGTTCCCTCCAATTAATAGTTTAGATTTTTCTAAAACTTTTACAAAATATCCTATTCTAAATTCTTAGATGTGTAACTTGTTTTTTTCATAAAACAGCAGATTTTTCTCCACAGGCGTAATCTTATCACAATGAACTTTTCCTGTCACTAAATTTTTTTTTACATTTTTATTTCTTTTATAATATTTTTTTAACAATTTTTATTTATAAAAAGAAGCAACTTCATTGAAATTTCTCGTAAGCAGCAGTTGGTTATTGAGACCTTTGACCCCGTTTACCATACGGGCTACAAAGCCTTCTAGTTTCTCCATATATTCTTCCTTAGTAATCTTACCCTCTGCCACATAAGTAAGCCCCTTCTCCCAGCTTGCAGTAAGCTCTGCATTAAGTAGAGAGCGGATTGAAGCATTAACCACTTCATATACCAATTCACCCAGAAGGGATGGGGTTATTATCTGTGTCTTTTTGTTTAGTTCCAGATAGGATATTTTGACTAATTTATTTAGTATCTCTGCCCTTGTGGCACTGGTACCTATACCACTTCCCTTAATCTGTGCCCTAAGCTCCTCATCCTCAATAAGCTGTCCGGCATTTTCCATGGCTAGAATCAAGGTACCTGAACTATATCTTTTTGGCGGAGATGTCTCCCCTTCCTTAATATATAAACTATTAACCGGAAGCTTGCTTCCTTTTTTAAGACTCATAATAGTCTTAATAAAGTTTTTATCTTGATTTTCCTCTTCTTCATCCTCTTGATTACTTTTATCAGCAGTACGCTTGTCCTTAGCTGCTGAAGGATTACCTGCCACTTTAAAATACCCTTCCTCCTCCAGTACCCGAAAGGTTGAAAAGAAAGATTCTAATCCTATCTTTACCGTAATGTTAACCCTACGATATACGGCTGGGGGGTAAAATATACTAAGAAAGCGCCTTACTATGGTTTCATATACTTTCTGGGCAGTAGCAGATACACTGTTTAGGCCGTTAATTCCCTGACCGGTAGGTATAATAGCATAGTGGTCGGTAATTTTACTGTCATTTACATACCTACTTTTTGATAAGCCTTTATAAGTCCCACTAGTTATAATTTCTTGTGCAAATCCACTGAACTTTCCATAGGCTTCTAGCCCTTTGATATTTTTATATATTTCTTTTGCCACTGCAGTTGACAATACCCTTGCATCGGTTCTTGGATATGTAACAAGCTTCTTCTCGTAAAGTTCTTGAACTATCTTTAAGGTTTCATCCGGGCTTATTTTATACATTCTTGAACAATCATTTTGAAGCTCTGCCAGGTTATAAAGCAGGGGAGGATTTTTATTTTCCTTTTTCTTTTCTAGATGGGTAATCTCCCCAAGTAGATCTTCCTCTGAAGCTTCATCCTTATTCCAAGTACCATCATCATTATATTTTGAATAATCCTTGGCCAGATCTTTAATTAATTTTTCTGCCGATTCCCTTTTAAGAAATCCATTTTCTTTATAAAGCAGGGGAGAATTAAAATAGGAAGAACCCTCAACGGCCCTAAATTCACCGGTAAACTCTCCTGTATATTCTTCATTTTTTATATCAAAGGATGAAATAACACGATAAAAGGGAGTCTTTACAAAGTTTCTGATTTCTCTTTCTCTTCTAACAACCATTCCCAGTACACAGGTCATAACTCTTCCCACTGAAATAGCAGACCATTTTTTACTTTTTAAAAAGTTCTGAATACTGTTACCATACTTTAAAGTAAGGATTCTGGAAAAATTAATTCCCATAAGATAATCCTCCTTGGCCCGCAGATAGGCCGCATCGGAAAGATTATCATAAGCACTAAGAGGTTTTGCTTCCCTAATACCTCTAAGAATCTCCTCTTCTGTCTGAGAATCAATCCATACTCTTTTTTTTATCTTTGTATCCGGTACCTTGGCTTCTTGATCAACCAGCCTATATATGTACTCACCTTCCCGCCCCGAGTCTGTACAGACATAAATGGTAGTAACATCCTTACGATTTAGAAGATTCTTTACTATTTGAAATTGTTTTTTTACACTAGGTATAATTTCATACAAAAATTCCTTAGGCAAAAATGGTAAAGGTTCCATACTCCATTTCTTTAAGGCCGGATCATAGGCTTCCGGATAGCTCATAGTAATTAGATGGCCTACACACCAGGTAATAATAGTGTCATCAGATTCAATGTAGCCATCCTGTCTTTTTGCTCTTATTTTAAGGGCCTTGGCAAATTCCAAAGCCACGCTGGGTTTTTCCGTAATATACAAACTAACAGACATAATCTACCAACTTTCCTACTATAAGGTATATTCCTTAAGTATATACTAAACATTAATAGTATAACTTATAATTTCCCTTAGGACAAATATTAAATCTAGGGAGCCTTAGGAGAATCTTTCATTATTTTTATTGAATAATAACAAGCTTTCGTTTACAATATATGTAGTAATTAAAGCCACGACACATGGTAATATCAGGAGGATAATATGAGGCCTTATCAAATATTTAGTGATTCTTCATGTGATTTACCAAAGAATCTAGTTGAAAAATACCAAATAAAAATAATTCCTTTTTATGTTAGTTTTGATCAGGAAACCTATTATAAAGAAAATCTAGATATAAGCAAGGAGTCCTTTTTTGAAACTCTGCTTACTAAGAAAATCTACGCCAAGACCTCTCTTCCTACAGTTCAGGATTATATCAATATGTTTAAGCCGGCACTAAAGGATGGTAACGATATCATATGCCTTTGTCTGACACAGAAATTCAGCGGCTCCTACCGGTCTGCTTTAAATGCAAAGCATATCTTAGAGGAGCAATACCCGGATTCTAATATTTCCATAATTGACAGTATTCAAGCCACGGGAGGACAGGGGATTTTATTATTACAAATGGCGGCCATGAAAGAAGCCGGACTTTCCATAGAAGAAGTAACTGAGAAGACAAATCAGCTAAAAACCACTGCAAGGATTATGTTTACGGTAAATACCCTAGAATATCTTTCAAAAGGTAGAAGAATCGGTAAAGTAGCGGCTTTAGCAAAGGATATGCTGAATTTAAAACCTCTTATTCAGCTTAAGGAAGCAGAACTTATTCCCTATTCAAATATTAGAGGTAGGAAAAAATCCCTGGATAAAGTTTTTGAAATGGTAAAGGAGTATTTTAGAGAAAGCGGTGAAAATCCCGCAGATTATGATTTTTGCATTGCCAATGCCACTACCATAGATGATGCCCATTATCTTGAAAAAAGGATGGAAGAATTTTTAAACAGAAAATTAAGTTATCCCATCTTTCAAATAGGTGTAACCATAGGAACCTATACAGGCCCCGGAGCCCTAGGAATCTGCTTTGTAAAAAAATTTTTTAAATAAATGTAGGTATAAAAGGAGGAATCTTATATGACACCAAAAAAGACCTACTATGAGAACTTATCCGACACACTGATTGAACGTTTTAATAAAAGGGGAATTGAAGGATATTATTGCAATGATAAAGAAGAAGCCCTTTTGATGGCCAAGCGCTTTCTTACACCGGGCTGCTCCATATCCTGGGGCGGTTCGGAAACTTTAAATGAAATCGGATTATTTGAAGCATTAAAAGATTCCGACTACATACTATACGACCGTCACCAGGCAAAAACCCCGGAAGAAAGCTTACAACTTTACGGTAAAATAGTAACCTGTGATTATTTTTTTATGAGCTCCAATGCTATTAGTCTTGACGGTCAGCTAATTAATATTGACGGTAAAGGTAACCGGGTAGCCTGCCTGATAGCCGGTCCAAAAAATGTAATTATAATTGCCGGTATGAATAAGATTGTTACTGATGTAGATTCTGGTATTGAAAGGGTTAGAAACATGGCCTCACCGCCAAACAATATAAGACTGGGCCGCAATACTCCCTGCGCACAACTGGGCCGGTGTGCCAATTGTCTTGTAGATGACTGTATCTGTTGTCAAATTGTTATTACAAGAAAATCTAATATTCCCGGAAGAATTAAGGTAATCCTTGTTGGAGAAGAGCTTGGTTATTAATTTGCATAAAAGTAATAGAATTTAATATTATATAAAAGGATAATATCATTCAAGACCAGAAAGGAAGATAAGATGTCAAAGAAAGATTGCTGCGAAACAACCGAGCAAGGTGGATCCTCGGTTAAAGTATCAGTGGATGTGACCAAAATAGTTAAATACGTATGTATAGCCGGAGTCTTAATAGTAGGAATAATATTCGGTAGCAAATGCTTTAGTAATTTATTAGAGGATGAAATAATCTAATGATAAAGAAATTAAAAAGGCTAGATTGATTTATTAGAGCCTAATTACAAAATACCCATATGATTTTTTAACATTATTGAAGCTGCCGCTTCATGATTTTTCAATCGGTGAGGCGACAGCTTCTTTATTTGTATCTATAATACTTATTTCAAATATACCTACTTAAATATTATTTTATAATATCATTACCATAAATTAGTATAAAGGATACTTATCCGTAAGTGATTTCACCATATCTAGTACCTTATCTTTATTGGCATCCCCATCCTTTATCATCAGATATATGGCTTGTGCAATAACATCCATATCCTTAGTATTTAATCCTCTAGTAGTTACTGCTGCCGTACCAAGACGGATACCGCTGGTGATAAAGGGTGATGTAGGATCATTGGGAACAGCATTTTTATTACAGGTAATATTTACGGTTTCTAAAAGCTTCTCTGCATCCTTACCGGTTACAGACATATTTTGAAGATCTACCAACATCAGGTGGTTGTCTGTACCACCGGATACCAGATTAAAACCTCTATTGATTAAACCTAAGGCCAGGGCTTGGGCATTGTCTATAATTCTTCCTGCATACTCCTTAAAACTAGGATCTAATGCTTCTTTAAAGCATACTGCCTTAGCGGCAATAACATGCATTAAGGGGCCTCCTTGTATTCCCGGGAAAACGGACTTGTTAAGTTTATGTTCATTTGCAAACTCCTCACTGGAAAGAATCATTCCGCCTCTGGGGCCTCTTAAGGTTTTATGGGTTGTAGTAGTGGTTACATGGGCATAAGGAATAGGGCTTTCGTGATAACCGGCAGCCACCAGACCTGCAATATGAGCCATGTCCACCATCAAATATGCTCCTACTTCATCAGCAATTTCCCTAAATATTTTAAAATCAATTTTTCTTGCATAGGCACTGGCACCGGCAATTATTAATTTGGGCTTGCTCTCATGTGCAATTTTTCTTAGCTCATCATAATCTATATACCCTGTATCATCCACACCATAAGGAACAATCTTATAATAAGAACCGCTCATATTTACCGGACTTCCATGGGTTAAATGTCCCCCATGAGCCAGATTCATACCCATTACAGTATCTCCGGGCTTAAGTAGGGCAAAAAATACTGCCATATTTGCCTGTGCACCGGAATGGGGCTGAACATTGGCATAGCTGCAGCCAAAAAGCTTTTTAGCCCGTTCTATTGCCAGATTTTCTACAATATCTACAAATTCACAACCACCGTAATATCTTTTTCCGGGATAACCTTCTGCATATTTATTAGTTAAATGACTTCCCATAGCAGCCATCACTGCTTTGCTTACGAAGTTCTCTGAAGCAATTAATTCGATATGATCATTCTGCCTGCCTATTTCTAATGATATTGCATGGGCTAATTCGGAGTCAAAGGCTTTAACATCATCAAATGAGTACATTCTTATACATTCCTTTCCAGTAATATTCGTATGATAGCAAAACCTGAATATTTAAACAGGAGCTGCTAGTATGTTTCGATTATAGCATACCCTATTTTTATTTGAAAGGGATTGCCATTACTTACATTTATTACTTTATCTAATAAATAAACCTGTTTATATTTATAAGAACTTATGGCTTATAAATAATCAGGACCAAATCCCATGGGAAGAAGCTCCTCAAGAAAATATACTAGATAGTCCTCTTCAGATCTTGCCAATATTACAAGGAATTTACGGGGATCCACAAACTCTCTTATTACTTGACGACAGACTCCACATGGAGGGCAAAACTCACTTGTAATACCCTCTTTTCCACCTACAATTGCTATAGCGGCAAAGTCTCTTTCTCCCTCACTGATAGCCTTAAAAAAAGCTGTTCTTTCGGCACAGTTTGACGGAGAATAGGCCGCATTTTCTATGTTGCAACCGGTATAAATCTTTTGCTTTACTGTAAGCAGGGCAGAACCAACACGAAAATTTGAGTAAGGTGTATAAGCATTCTTCATGGCTTTTAAAGCTTCCCGTATTAATAATTTAATAACTGACCTACTTACAAGTTCTGTTTTTGCCAATAGTTCACCTTTTTCCTGGCGAATCAGAGAATTTTGCTCTTCCTGCATAGTACTCCTCCTTTAATAACCTGTTGCCTCTTGATTTTTAGCCAGTTTAATTAGTCTGCTAGTACCCAGTCTACTTGCTCCCAGTTTAATAAACTGCTCTGCATCATCAAAAGAAGCAATACCTCCGGCTGCCTTTATCTTAACATTATCCCCTACATGCTTTTTAAACAGGGCAATATCATCAAAGGTGGCCCCGGCTTTAGAAAAACCTGTGGAGGTCTTAATAAAGTCAGCTCCTGCCTCAGTTACTACTTGGCACATCTTAATTTTTTCTTCTTCGGTAAGTAGGCAGGTCTCTATTATTACCTTTAATACCCTACTACCACAAGCAGCTTTTATCTCTTTAATCTCATCGGCTATTAATTTATACTCTGCATCCTTAACCCAGCCTAAATTAATCACCATATCAAGCTCATCTGCACCATTTTCAATTGCCTCTTTTGTTTCATATAGCTTAACTTGGCTTGTCTGATAACCATTTGGAAAACCTATCACTGTACAGACAGGCATCCTATCCTTTACATATTCTTTTACCCTTTTTACATAGGAAGGAGGAATGCAGACTGAGGCAACCCCATAGGCTATGGCATCCTCACATATCTGTTTTATTTCCTCCCAACTTGCTGTCTGTGTCAGCAAAGTATGGTCTACCATTTTTAATATGTCTTTTCTATCCAATTTTCATCCACCTTTTTAACTTACTAAGCAATCTCAAGGGCTATCTCCATCATATCTCTGAAAGTATTTTGCCTATCCTCTGCAGATAAGGCCTCACCGGTAAATACATGGTCAGAAATAGTTAGTATACATAAAGCTTTCTTTCCTGCCCTAGCTGCATTCATATATAGGGCAGCCGCTTCCATCTCCACACAAAGAACATTCATTTTCTTCCATAGCAAGTTAGCTTCTTTGTTATCGTCATAGAAAGTATCGGAAGAAAGAATATTACCGACTACGGTTTTTATGCCTAATTTCTCCCCTGTTTCTACTGCTTTACGAAGCAGGCCAAAATCAGCAATAGGGGCAAAGGTTCCCGGCAGCTTATACTGGGCGGCATAATTAGAGTTGGTGGAGGCTCCCATCCCGATTACTATGTCTCTTAGCATAATATTATCAGCTATTCCACCGGCTGAACCAATTCTGATAATATTATCTACATCATAAAAATTATATAACTCATAGGAATAGATTCCAATAGAAGCCATTCCCATACCACTACCCATTACTGATACTGTTTTACCTTTGTATTTTCCCGTAAAACCTAGCATGTTTCTTACAGTATTAAAACATACTACATCCTCTAAATAATTCTCTGCAATAAACTTAGCCCTTAAAGGATCTCCGGGCATCAGTACAGTTTTTGCTATATCACCGGCTTTTGCCTTATTATGGGGGGTAGGTATATTCATAAGCTCACTCCTTAAATTATTTTTTAACAATTAAATATTTTTATAAAAATTGTACTACCATTATTTATAAAACATTTTATCATTTATCATTAAAAAAGGCAATTAACTACTTACTTTATACATTGGATTACAATTTAATAAGTGTTATAATTGACAATGTTAGATTTCTACTTACAAAATTCGCAGAAATAATTGCAGCATTGGAATTGGAGATGAATTATATTGCTTAAATTTTTAACCGTAAGGGGAATGATATTACCCAAACAAATACAGGGTGACTTACCACCTACTAAATCAGTGTATAAAAATTTTCTTAAAATGGCCTGGCCTTCAGCCTTAGAATCCCTCCTTGTAGGACTGGTAAGTTCTGTTGATACCATGATGGTAGGCACTTTGGGGAACAATGCAATTACAGCAGTAGGTGTTACAAACCAACCAAGATTTTTACTGCTGGCTATGATTCTTTCCCTAAATGTAGGGATTACAGCAGTTACTGCAAGAAGAAAGGGTCAAAATGACCAAAAAGGTGCCAATAATACTTTAAGAGCCGGCATTATCTTGTCTACGATGATTTCTCTGCTAATGGCTATGGTTGGCTATTTTTTTGCAAAACCAATACTAACCATTGCCGGAGCTGAAGATACATATATAGGTGATGCTATAATATATTTTAGAATTCTTATGTTTAGTATTCCTTTTCAATCCCTTAACCTAACTATAAACGCTGCCCAAAGGGGATGTGGAAAAACCAAAATTTCTATGTGGACCAATATTATCAGTAATATAGTTAATATTATATTTAACTATCTTCTAATCAACGGAATCGGCATATTTCCAAGGCTAGAAGTGGCAGGGGCAGCTATAGCAACGGCTATGGGAGCTTGTGCTGCCTTTATTATCTCAATATGTACACTATTTAAAAAGAATAACTATTTAAGTTTTCACTTTAAATCAACTTGGTCCTTAAAAAAAACTGTTTATAATCCTATAATTAAAGTAGCTTCCAGTGCCTTTATCGAGCAGGTATTTATGAGAATAGGTTTTCTTGCCTATGCTGCAATTATTGCAAGGCTAGGTACCACAGAATATGCAACTCATTTAATTTGCATGAATATTCTTTCTCTTTCCTTTGCCTTTGGTGACGGCTTGTCAATTGCCGCCTCAGCCTTAGTAGGCCAAAACTTAGGTGCAAAAAGACCGGATTTATCCATTATATATGGTAAAACCGGTCAAAGGCTGGCCTTTATGATATCCAGTGTTATATTTTTTATATTTATATTTGGAAGAAGTTTTTTGGTTTCCTTGTTTAGTGATGATCCTTCTGTAATCCTACTTGGCTCAAGTATTATGATTCTGGCTGCCTTAAGTACCCATGCCCAGACCTCACAGGTGGTTATGTCAGGCTGCTTAAGGGGTGCCGGGGATACTAATTTTATTGCTGTAACAGCCTTTATCAGTATCGCTTTAATACGGCCTTTTCTTACATGGCTTCTTTGCTATCCTTTAGGATTAGGATTACATGGTGCTTGGATTGCCCTAGGACTTGATCAAGCATTTAGATTGCTTATGAACTTTAGACGGTTCTCTAGCGGTAAGTGGTCATTAATTTCCCTCTAACCCATCATTATATACCTCTATGGCTCCTGTATAGGGATTTACCCAATACCAGCCATATGTTACAGTATGACCAAGGCCTGTATCTATATCATCTAAAACAAATTCATAAAGATGAATTAGATAAGAACCGCTTATTTTATCCCTATCTTCATAAACTAAATAGTAATCACCAAAATCCAGCTTATAGTAATAATCCGTAAGATTATCCTCTATGCTGGATTTTATAAAATTGCAAGCGTATTTTTCCTTAACAAGATCCAGTGCTTCCATAGGTGAAAGAGGGGTATTCATTGTAATAAAGAAAATTAACATATAAGTCATTATAACTTGTCCCATTAAAAAATCTCCTCAACTGATAAACTGTTTTAACATTACTACTTAATATACTAGCAGTAATTTCCATGTTTTTCCAGCTTTTTTAGTTGAGGAGAATCGACTATATCTATTCTTTTTTATTGCCAGAGCACTACAAATTATTATAAGATTTTATCCATTAATCTATTTATCGGATTCTTCCTTATTTATTTTTACTCCGGCTTGCTCCGTAGGGAGCTTGGCAGAGATTTTCTTACCTTTAATTTTTTTATAAAATTTCCTTGATACGACTACTCCCAATGCTATTATAAGGGCCCATATGATAAGATAAGGTAAATTAACAACAAACCAAACGATAAAATCCTTTAAACCTTCACTGATATCGTATATAGTATCACTAAATCCAACTTTAATTCTTGTAAAAACTGTTTCTTTTTCCTCTGTGGTTGGTGTTAATCGCTCTACCTCGCTTATATGTATCGTTACCGTACTATAATCCACCTTGTTATCAATGGTACGAAGTTCGGTTTCTAACATCTGAAGTTCATGGCGAATAGAACTTAAGCGGCTTTCTAAA
Organism: Herbinix luporum; assembly: GCF_900070325.1. Lineage (GTDB taxonomy): Bacteria > Bacillota > Clostridia > Lachnospirales > Lachnospiraceae > Mobilitalea > Mobilitalea luporum. The sequence continues at coordinate 615,267 of NZ_LN879430.1, read as the reverse complement.
GATACTATATCTTCTAAAGTTTCAGTTTTTTCCAACAAACCAAAAAGTCTTTCCTGCTCTATCTCCAAAGATTTCTTACGGCTTTCTGTATCTACATATTGTAAGGTAACATTTTCTGAGGATGAGGTCTCATTATATACATTTCCATTCTCTTTAACAGCTGATACAAATTCCTTTAATCTCTCCTTTGGAATCCTGGCTACGATATAACCGTACCTAGAAGACGAGCGACTGTAGTATCTTCTGCCACTGATTTCGGTTTTTTCATCATAGCCTCCTAATCTTATAATCTCATCCTTTATAGTGCTAATCAGATTATCAAAATCTTCGGTCTCAACTTCTAAATCTACCGTAGTAATAATCTTATCCATAGACAAGTTCTCAGTATTTCCTATTAGGCCTGAGGTACTGATTAGTCCATTATCAGAAGCCTCTTCAGTCTTGGCCTCGTCTCTTACCTCTGTTGCGCCCTCATAGCCATTTTCATACTGTATTGCATCATATGAGGATTTTGCCATATCGTTTTTTACACCCTTACTGGCACAAGCAGTATTTACAAATACCATAAGGACTACCATAGTAAATATGGATACTATTTTAAATTTTCTCATCTTCCCTCCCCTTTCTAGACATATAGTCATAGAAATCTTAAAAACTTGTTACTAGCTATTGGACGAGGGGAAATTTTACATGGTTCCAAGATCTTCTTCAATTAAATGAAACATAAAATCCAAATAAAAATAGTCAACCCATATACCCTCTTTTGCCATCTCTTTAATCTCTGTACGGGTTACCCATTTTGCCTCAGCCACCTCTTCAGGTTGTAATTTAAGTTCCTCTATACTAACATCCGTCTTTACCAGCCAAACGGCACAGAAGCTGTTATGCCTCCGATACATCATAACAAGGCTGGAATTTTCCCTAGTAGCCTTTATACCTAACTCCTCCCATAATTCCTTTTGACAGGTAGTCCAAGCATCATCCCCAGAAATTGCAGAGCCTCCGGTTGCAGCCCAAAATCCAGGTTTCCAACTAACAGTATCGGTCCTTTTTTGTATAAGGATTTGACCTTTGCTGTTAATAGGATATATATGGACTACAAGATGGTAATCTCCTTCCTCCAAGGTTTTTCCCCGTTCATGTGTTCTTCCTGTCTTCACAAAGCATTTATCGTATATATCCCACTGTTCCATGGCACCCTCCTGGTAAATCTATATGAAAATTTGTGTTCTTTTCCCTCTTCTATTATATAATAGGCCATGAAAAATAGCAAAGAATATAGCTTATAAGAAAAGGAGCATATAGTTTCTGGCAAATTTAGAAACTATACACTCCCAAATATTTAATACTTTTATTTCTTAGTTACAAGCACCTTAACTAAGGGACCTCTTCCGGCCTTATTAGTACCCCAAATTTTAATGGCAGTACCTTTCTTCTGCTTTGGAATTTCGATTACAAACTTACCCTTATTGTCGATGGTTCCCTCATATGTTTTTTTCCCTATTTGGGCATATACCCTTGTTTGGGTTTTTGCAACCTTAGAAGGAGCATTCTTAAATTCTTTAGGAAGTTTCTCCTCCTTTTTTGAGTTGTCTTTTTGAGGGTCTACATAATCTAGAAGCTCAATGGTTCCGGTAATTACTTTATCACCTGCCAAAATTGGATTGACTTTAGGTGAATCCGGTGCAACCTTTACAAGCTTTGAAACTAAGGGGTCACTGGTCCCTGATTCATTAGAAGCGGTTACGGTTACTTTAGTACCGGATAAATCTCTGTCTGTTTTTAAGGTATAAATGTATTGATCTGTAGCTTTATCATACTGATATTTTTTGGTAGTATATGTTTTCTTACCTATTGTAAGGGTTATCTTGCAATCCTTGGCAGCCACTACTTTAACTACTTTATCTGTATTAGTTATTTGATTAAGTAGGCTGGGTGTATCTGGCCTTCCTGCCACTACTGTAAATGACTGGGCTTGAAGAATCTTTCCGTCAACAAATCTTACCATGGCATATACCTTGGTTCCCACCTCTAGTTTTTCATCAAGCTCCATCATAAATTCACTGTTATAATCGGTAGGAACACTATATATACTATTTTTAAAGTTCTTACCTTTACCTTCAGTAATGGCCACATATACACTTCCACCGGCATAATAATATCCGGAAATTACATGGGATTTGTCTGTTATGCGGTTAATAATCAGATTTGTTGAATTTGGCCTTACATAGGATTCAATATCTTTTACTTTAATTTCTACAGGAATACTTTGTCTTTCCTTACCGTTCTTTTCATCAGTTGCTACAAGGACTAGGGACTGACCTGCATATAGCTGATCATTAAAAGTAAATGTAAAGTTACCTTTTTTATCTGTCTTGGTTTTATATACCTTATCCCCTAAGTTTAACTCAATATTATAAATCTGATTTTTTGAGGAAGGAACATATCCGGAAATTGTTCTTTCAATATTACTTACCTCATAAGCCACCGGTGCATTGGGACCGGCTTCAATTACGGTAGTAGTAGTTACCCTACTGTTTCTTGATATGTGGTCTATGGCATAAACCTTTATGGTTTGTCCTGCCTTTTGGGGTGGCAGCATTATGAAAAATTGACCGTCAGGGGATATATCTACCAAGGTTTCTACAATATCCAGGGAGGAATTATATATTTCTGTATTGGCTTCAAATAACTCCTTGCCCCCTTTATTAGAAACGTAAGCAATATCGTCAACAATAACTACTACAGAAGTTATATCATCTCTGGCATCTCCGGTAATATAATTCATATTATTATATATGGGACTTACCAGAGGCTGATTAGGACCGGTACGGTTAATCCTTACCTCTACCCGCTCACTTTCTAATTCTCTTTCCTCATCTTTAACATATAGGGTAATATATGTTTCTGCCAGTTGTCCCGGAAGAGGAACTGAGAAATTACCGCTACGGCCTATCTTTTCCTCATAAACTTTATTAGGAGTTTCAATTACCAGGGTTGTATTTGGTTCAGCTTTTCCGCTGATTTTAGATTTTCTGTTAGTATAATTATTTACAGTAGGTCTTGGTAAAAGCTTATCATTAAAATTATCAATAACTATATGTTTAACCTGTTTATTTCCATGGATATCCTCAGCACATATTGAATATACACCATTCTTCCATACAGTAAATCCTTTACTGGGTATATCCTTGGCAACTACCCATATATTACTATCTGCAGCAATTTCACCGTTTGTAAATCTAAGATACTTAATCTCGGCATCATCCACTGCCTGAACAGCTATCTCAAAAGGACTGGCAGTAGGATTTGTAATAAGTGGTGCCACTACCAAATGGGGTGGAGTCACATCCTCTTCTTCTGCAGGATAGGAAGCTGTATAATATTTATACTTATTTTCCTGAAGCAAATACTCCTCATACCATGGAGTTTCTTCAAATAAAGTATCGGCATAGTAAGGGACCTTTATAATAAATTTGTAATTCTTGGGTAACTTTAGTTTCCAGTTATAATCTACCTGGGGCATAATACTTCCACTTACCACCAGCTGCTTAATATATTTACTTAGAACTGACTGGCTCCTTACAAAGCCCTTAAGTACCACCTGTTCTTCTACTCCTTTATTGGCTTGGGTAGGCTTAGTAATCTTATTGGTGGCAATTAACAGCTCCATATCATCAGTAACTTCTTTTCCTTGATAATAAACCTTGGAAACTCTTCTACTACTGCTGACTAAATTTCCTGAAAAATCATATCTGGGCTTTTTTGATGGGTCAATTTCATAACTGATACCATCAAATATATAGAAGTTACTCCAATCATCCAACCATTCCTCACGAATTAAAGATTTTAAACCTGTTTCTTTCATTAATGAGGACATGGTACTGTCTTTCCATTTTGTATCAAGGTTTATGGTTTCATAAGCACTGGCAGACCATTCTAACCATTCTTTTAATTGGGCACCGGTTATGGTATATACATAAAGGTAACTATTGTAGTTTTGCAAGGCAGCTAAATCTGACTCTGTAATCTTATCAGATATATTGACAAAATCTTCAATAGCTTTAACTCCAAAACTTTCGTAGGTAGAAGCAGCAATAATGGGATAATCAATATATTTCTTTTCATTAGCTTTAATTTTACTTAAGGCATAATGAATCTTAGAATCATTTAATAATTGAATTGCTGCACTATCAGCTAATAAACCAAAATAATTCTGAATTAGAGTACCTTCTTCTAATTCACCCAGTATGTCTGAGGAATATTCCTTTAGTAAATCTTCCCACTCCCCAAACATAGCCGCAATCTTCTTATCTTCATCGGTATTGTTAGCGGTTACCATCCTAAGTTCTGACTTTCGGTCGATAATATTTATATTATCCCCTTTTACCTCCAATACCAAATCAACAACGCCAATGGCTTTACCCCGGTCACCGGCCATTATTACATTTTTGCCGTTCATAAGATAGGTGTTTCTATCAACATTGGGAAGCTTATAGTAAGGAGAGGTCATATCCTTAGTAGGGAATAGATTATGTTCGTGTCCACATACAACAACATCTATTTCAGGTATTTTAGTTAAAGCGTAGGCTACATTTTTAAATTTAGGTTCGGGATTTTGGGGTCCGATTCCTGTATGGGCCAGGGCTATAATTATATCAGCCCCCATTTCCTTTAACTTAGCTGCCTGCTTCTTAGCGTTTTCCACCATATCTTCCCCTATTAATATACCGGCATAGCTATGGGTTTTACCGGTAAAATGGGGAATAGCCTGACCTGTAATTCCAATTTTAACTTCAACCTCTTTGCCTGACTTGGTTTTAACTTTACGGGTAATCAGCATATTCTCAATGAAAGGATGCTCCCCGGTTCTTGCATCAGTTACATTTGATACTACCGTAATATCACGAAGGCCAGATCCGTCCAATTGACGCAGAATATAATCATAGCCATAGTCAAACTCATGATTACCTAAAGTAATTGCATCATAGCCTATAAGTTTCATTGCCTTATAGATAGGTTGAATTGCTTCCTGATTGGTAGAAAAAATATACTCTGTGGTATAGTCATATAATACATCTCCGGCATCCAAGGTAACAACATTTTCCTCTGGAAGCTCTGCTTTGGTCTTTTTAATCAGATCAAATACTCTGGCTAGACCACCGTTATTATAATCCACACCTTGTTCGTAATCAAAACTGTTAAGCTGTCCATGTAAGTCTGTGGTTCCGATAATTCTAATATCAACTGTGTCTTTTTCATTTTTACTAGCACTTACACTGCCAAGTTGATTACTAGCAAATCCTATAAATACACTTAAAGAAATAATTGTTGTAATAATCCTTATAATATGGAATCCTGTTTTTCTCTTAGCCATTCTTCCTCCTTACTAAAATAAGTCTATATTGCCAGCGTTTCACATCCTGGGCATATTCTAGTAATATTATAAGGCAAAAAAATGGCAAAACCATTAAGATATGGCTCTAAGCCATTATATTACGGTCTTTTATCAATATCCTCATGCCCTGATAAAATCGGACTAAGAAGTTCTAACATACGATCGGTTTGGCCGGAAAGGTAAAGATAGCCTATTAATGCCTCAAGTCCGGTAGCAGTTCGATATTCTACAATATCAGCATTTTTTGCGGAAGTAAAAGACTTGGCATTCCTTCCTCTTTTATAAACAGCCTGCTCCTTTACAGTCAGCCTATCCTCAATTTGATGAAAAAGCTTTGCCTGGGTGGAGGCTTGTACCAGTTTGACAACCTTCTTATGAAGCTTATTAACAGGGGCATTACCTTGTTCTACTATATAGGTCCGCACGATTAAATCATAGATGGCATCCCCTATATAGGCCAGTGTTAAGCCTGAATAGGATTTAATATCCGTATCCGGCAGGTTAAAAGTCCTTCTGATATAATCAGATAAATTTATTTTCTCTTCCATCTTACACCTTCTCTGGTATCCTCCAGTACTATACCTTTCTTCAATAGGTCATCCCTAATCTGATCTGCTTTGGCAAAATCCCGATTTTTCCTGGCGATTTGTCTTTCTTCAATAAGCCTTTCAATATCTTCTGGAAGAATTTCTTCCTCCTTCTTTGTCTTGATTCCTAGGATATGGCATAAAGTAACAATCCTATTTTGCATATCCTCAATAAATATCCTGCTGCTTTCTCCCTTGCAATTTATATTAGCCAGCCTTACCAGCTCAAAAATAGCCGCTATGGCATCTGCTGTGTTAAAATCATCCTCCATTGCCATTTCAAATTTGTCCTTAAGGGCATCTGCCTCTTTTAAAACAGCCTTCTCATCAGAGGATAATTTCCCATTACTTAGACCTTCACTTTTTAAAAGATGTTCCAGTTGGTCTACTGAGGTTATAATCCTTTCCAGTGAGTTTTTAGCCGCTTCGATTAAATCCCTACTAAAGTTTAAAGGACTGCGATAATGAGCGTTTAGCATAAAAAATCTAATAACCTGTCCCGGAAATTCATTGCATATTTCCCTAACAGTAAAGAAATTACCTTCTGATTTGGACATTTTTTTATTATCTATATTAATAAAGGCATTATGCATCCAGTACCTGGCAAATTCCTTACCGGAAGCTGCTTCACTTTGGGCAATTTCATTTTCATGATGAGGGAAAATTAAATCCTCCCCACCTCCATGAATGTCGATTTGATCACCGAGATATTTGCAGCTCATTACAGAACATTCGATATGCCAGCCGGGACGGCCCTCTCCCCAAGGAGCTGTCCAATATGGCTCCCCTTCTTTCTTGGGCTTCCAAAGAACAAAATCCATAGGATCATCTTTTTCTTCACTAACCGCTATTCTGGCTCCCGCCTCCAAATCATCTATATTCTTTTTTGATAGCTTTCCATATTCCTTAAAGCTTCTGGTTCTAAAATACACAGTTCCGTTCTTTTCATAAGCATGGCCCTTGTCTATTAGGTTTTGGATCATTTTTATCATTTCATCAACTTCTTCAGTTGCTTTTGGATTAAAGGAAGCCTCACGAACATTTAAGGCTTCCATATCTTGCTTAAATTCCTGAATATAACGTTCGGAAATTTCTTTTGCTTCTACCCCTTCTTCTAAAGCCTTATTGATAATCTTATCATCCACATCAGTAAAGTTTGATACATAATTTACTTCATAACCTTTGTACTCAAAGTAGCGCCTAACTGTATCAAAGAAAATGGCTGGTCTTGCGTTACCTATATGAATATAGTTATATACGGTAGGTCCGCATACATACATCCTTACCTTATTCTCCTCAATAGGAATAAAATCTTCTTTTTGCCTTGTTAAGGTATTATAAATCTTCATTCTAATTCCTCCTGTATAAAATTATCCCATAATGTGCATTAAATTATTTCTTGTTAATTTAACCGGTAGCTGCTTTTTTAATATCTTCAATCTCCTTTTTAAGTGTATCGATTGTATCATATAATTTCTTAAGTTCATCCCTTAGACAATCATTTTCACTTCTTAATTTTATAACATCATTTTTGTAAGGATCAGGCAAATGAATATGGTCCAAATCTTCCCTGGGTATTTTCACATTATCCCGCTTTACTATTCTTCCCGGCACCCCTACTACAGTAGAATTAGGGGGAACTTCTGATAATACTACAGATCCTGCACCGATTTTAGAATTTTCCCCTATGGTAAAGGAGCCTAGGACCTTAGCTCCGGCACTGATCATTACATTATTCCCTATGGTAGGATGACGCTTTCCTTTTTCTTTGCCGGTACCTCCTAAAGTAACCCCTTGATAAAGGGTAACATTATCACCTATAATTGCAGTTTCTCCGATTACCACTCCGATACCATGGTCAATAAACAGACCTTTACCTATGGTAGCTCCCGGATGTATCTCAATACCGGTCTTTCTGGCGGTCCTTTGGGATATCCATCTGGCCAGAAAATAACGCTTCTTTTTATAAAGCTTATGGGCAATCCTATAATTTATCATGGCCTTAAAGCTGGGATATAAAAAGACCTCAAAGGAAGTTTTTATAGCCGGATCTCTTTCCTTTATAATTTGCATTTCTTCTTTTATATATTTAATTAATCCCATACAAACCCTCCTATAAAGAGTTTTTATATCTACTGAAATAAAAAAACGCCTCTAATCCATAGAGGCGTGTATACGCGGTTCCACTCTATTTGTATACCTGAAAATTATAATATGGCATACATCTTAATCAGATAACGGCTGTTACCGGATTCGGCTAGTTTCCTCACCGAATCAGCTCCCGGATGCACTTGGCTCAAGTTCCTGTAAGGAGTGCTTTCAGCCGGTGACACCCCCTCTCTGCTACATTCCCAAGAGTTACTTTTCCGTTCATAGCTTTTGTTATAATATTTAGTTATAACCTTTTATTCATTTTATGCATTGATAATACTTTTGTCAATAGCAATCCGCCATAAAGCTTACTATCATTATTGTCTTGGGCATCCGCCGCAGCCTTTACATTTTCTATCTTCAGAATTGTAAGTAACATCTACCTGATAATTCATCATGCTCTCCAAAAGACATACGGCATTAGCTTTTATACCAAGACCTTCTCCGGTAAAACCTAGGCCTTCCTCTGTGGAAGCCTTAATATTTACTTGACCCTCTGAAATATTAAGAGCAGCTGCTATATTTTTTACCATCATGGGCAGGTAACTTGCCAATTTGGGCCTTTGGGCAATAATGGTAGCATCTATATTCTCTATAATATAAAGTTCTTCCTCCAAAAGTTCTCTTACCTTTTTTAATAATTCTATGCTGGAAGCTCCCTTATATGCCTTATCTGTATCAGGAAAATGCCTACCGATATCCCCCAGGGCTGCTGCTCCCAGTAGGGCATCCATAATTGCATGAACCAGCACATCGGCATCAGAATGCCCAAGTAAGCCTTTTTCAAAGGGAATAGTTACTCCCCCTAATATCAGTTCTCTATTTTCAACCAATTTATGAACATCATAGCCTATGCCTATTCTCATTTTAAAACCTCCTTGCTTAAGTTATATTAAAAGGAAATATGCTGAATAAATAAATCATTAAATTCATTTTCATTTGATAAATTTATTTCTTTGGCAATAGATATAATATAATTTAGCCTTTTTTCTGCTTGGAAATCTATCAATGATAAAATTGCTCCGGACAAGGCCGTATTACCCACAGCTTCCGTCTTATCTATCAGGGAATTCGGTAATAATCCTATATCTATAGCCTTCTTAACATCCAGATGATAGCCAAAGCCTCCTGCTATATATACCCGGTCTAATTCCTCATAAGAGATACCATATTTTTTTATTAAAATTTCTACCCCGGCAGCTATTGCCCCTTTAGCCAGCTGAAGTTGACGGATATCCTCCTGTAAAAATTTTATACTTTCTATAGGGTAACCGGTATCAAAATATCGGTCAATCAACAATCCCGTTTTATCTATAATACCCTCTTTTAGCAACTGGGATGTAAGTTCTATAACTCCTGTTCCACATAAACCTACAGGCAAAGCCCCCTCTATTGTTTCATAGCTTAATTTTCCCTCTTTAATATTTACATGACATATTGCTCCGGGGATACTTCCCACACCGCAGGATATATTGCCTCCTTCAAAAGCCGGACCCGCAGAAGTTGAGGTCACTAGTATTTTTTCTTTGTTACCCAGGGCAATTTCACCGTTGGTACCAAGATCTATCAACAAAGCCGGCTTTTTCCTTCGGTCAAATCCACAGGCTAAAAGTCCTGCACTTATATCTCCCCCTACAAAAGCCGATATGGCCGGAAGAATTATTATTGGAATACTTTCAGAAATATTAAATACTTCATCAGTACTGGTTTTTATAAAACCCTCCCTATGGGGGTTAAAAGGATAAGTCGCAAGCCCCTCACAGGGATAACCCATAAAAATATGAATCATGGTTGTATTGGCGGATATTATAATCTTTTGTATATGACTTAAGGTGATTTGCTCTTTCTTTACCAAGATACTTATACCATGTAAAAGTTCCTTACCGGTAAGCTTCATAAAAAGCTCCAACTTTCCTTCATTGGAAGCCTTTATTCTAGAAACCACATCTGCAGCATATATCCTTTGTGGATTGGTGGCTGTGTGTTTTTTAAGTATATTACCCTTTGCCAAATCTACCAGGGCAAACGCTAAAGTAGTGGTTCCAATATCTATGGCAATTCCATAGGAAGCTTTAGAGTCATTTCCTATTTTTATTGAACTTTCATCTGCCTGACTTAAGGTTTCAGCAATAACATGATAATTAGTCTCCATGGCGGCAGCAAGTATAACTGTACAATCCTGATTGGGATATGCCATACAAGCTAGACGATATCCTTGGGAAAGTAAAAGCCTAGATAGGATTTTTTTATCCTGGACTGTAATATCAAGCCTTCCTTCTACAACCCTAATTAGACATTTCCCACATCTACCCCTAGCTCCACATTCTGCCAAAACAGGAAGCCCAAAAGCTCTCATGGCCTCTAGGAGATTTTCTCCTTCCTTTAGATAAAGTTTGGTTTCCTTATGATTTGAAGGATCAATTACCTTAACTACAATATCAGCTTTCACCTTATCACCGCCTTTACTAACTGTCTCTTTATTGTAAGTGTCTTCTATATATTCGTCAATAAAAAAAGCCGTTACAAAATAATAATATTTTGTAACGACTTTTATAAAATAGCGAAGGACGGATTTGAACCGCCGACACTGCGGGTATGAACCGCATGCTCTCGCCAACTGAGCTACTTCGCCTTATTATATATGGCCTCCAAAAGAAGCACTTTATCATTATATTCAGTCCTAGCAGTTTTGTCAAGATATATAATTCAATAATTTTATCATATAAATCTTACTTTCTTTATCATCTGCAATCAGCCTAATATAAAAGTGAGGCACCGATTATTCAGCTATGAAAATCAGTGCCCCATTTTAATATATTTAGGTATTTGTAGATACTATCTTACCATTTGTTGAAAGGATATCAATTGCCTGCTGCATAAGTTCTTTACTTGGCTCCTTAGTGTCAGCCAGCTTATAATCCAAGCCCAGTTCCTGCCATTTGTACTCACCCATCTTATGGAAGGCAAGAAGCTCAATTTTCTCCACATTAGTAAAAGTATCAAGATAGTCTGATAACTTTTTTATGCTTTCCAAATTATCGGTAAGCTGTGGCACTAGGACATAACGTACCCATGTGGGTATGTTTTTTTCTTTAAGGTACTCCAAGAATTTCAAGGTAGGACTTAAAGAAACTCCCGTTACTGTCTTATAGACCATGGGATCATAGTTCTTAATATCAAGCAGAACCAGATCGGTATATTTAAGAAGTTCCTTTACTGTATCATTAAATATAAATCCTGAAGTATCTATAGCTATGGAAATTCCTTCAGCCTTACACAATTTACTAACTTCCAGGATAAATTCAGCCTGAAGCAGCGGTTCACCGCCGGTAAATGTTACTCCGCCTCCGGAAAAATTCATAAAAGATTTATATTTTATGATTTCCTCCATTAATTCTTTAGGGGTATATTCCTTTCCCTTGTTTACTTCCCAAGTGTCAGGATTATGGCAGAATTGGCATCGCAAGGGACAACCTTGCATAAATACCACAAAACGTATCCCGGGTCCATCTACAGTACCAAAACTCTCTAACGAATGAATCCTCCCAGGGTTAGCCATATGCACCCCCCTTTCTAATCCGAACATAGTATACTTATCTTTATAGTTAGTATACCCATTATTATGGTTATTGTTCCTCTACTTTCTATCTTTCATGGAAGGTACGATGAATAACATCCAACTGCTGTTCTCTATTTAACTTAATAAAGTTAACTGCATATCCGGATACACGAATAGTTAACTGTGGATATTTTTCCGGATGTTCCATTGCATCTAAGAGGGTCTCACGATCAAATACATTGACATTGATATGATGCCCTTTATTATGGAAATATCCGTCTAAGAGTCCTACCAGGTTGTTTACCCTATCCTCCATATTTTTACCTAAAGCCTTAGGAACAATGGAGAAGGTATAGGAAATACCGTCCTGTGCATGTCTATAAGGTAGTTTTGCAACTGAAGACATAGAAGCAACAGCACCCTTCTTATCCCTTCCATGCATGGGATTGGCACCGGGAGCAAAAGGTTCCCCTTCTTTTCTGCCATCCGGTGTACTTCCTGTCTTTTTACCATAAACAACGTTAGAAGTAATAGTTAGTATAGAAAGAGTGTGCATTGCATTACGATAAGTTTTTACCTTACGAAGTTTATTCATAAAGTTTTCCACAACATCAATTGCAATCTGATCCACCCTGTCATCATTATTACCAAAGGCAGGATAATCTCCTTCTATTTCATAATCTACGGCTAGACCTTCTTCATTACGAATTACCTTAACCTTAGAATATTTAATAGCTGATAAAGAGTCAGCAACTACCGATAATCCTGCAATTCCGCAGGCCTGGGTACGAAGAATATCTACATCATGAAGTGCCATTTGTAGTCTTTCGTAGTTATACTTGTCATGCATATAATGAATGACATTAAGGGTATTTATATATAATTCAGATAACCATTCAAGAACCTGGTCAAATTTAGACATTACTTCATCATAATCTAAGTATTCGCTTGTTATGGGAGCAAACATAGGACCAACCTGATCTCCTGACTTCTCATCCTTACCACCGTTAATGGCATAAAGTAAAGCTTTAGCCAGATTAGCACGGGCTCCAAAGAACTGCATCTGCTTTCCGATTCTCATGGCGGATACACAGCAAGCAATTCCGTAATCGTCACCCCAGTAGCCTCTCATGATATCATCACTCTCATATTGAATAGAGCTGGTATCAATAGAAACTTTAGCACAGAACTTCTTAAATGGTTCCGGTAAAGCTTCAGACCAAAGTACTGTAAGGTTTGGCTCCGGAGCAGGTCCTAGATTATAAAGGGTATGAAGAATTCTAAAGCTGGATTTTGTAACTAAGGTTCTTCCGTCTAATCCCATACCACCGATGGATTCAGTAACCCAAGTGGGATCTCCTGAGAACAAATCATTATATTCAGGGGTTCTTAAGAATCTTACCATACGCAGTTTCATAACAAACTGGTCAATAAGCTCCTGAACCTCCTCTTCAGTTATTAATCCATGTTTTAAGTCTCTTTCATAATATATATCAAGGAAGGTGGATACACGGCCAAGGCTCATGGCTGCACCGTCCTGTTCCTTTATGGCACCAAGATATGCAAAATATGTCCACTGAGTAGCCTCAAAGGAGTTCTTAGCAGGTTTTCCTATATCATAACCATAAGAAGCTGCCATTTCTTTTAGTTGTTTTAGGGCTTTAATCTGCTCAGATAGCTCTTCTCTTAAACGAATATCAGAGGATACTAATGTAGGAGTCTCCAATAATTTTTTCTCATTCATCTTATCCTCAATAAGTAAGTCTACACCATATAATGCTACTCTACGGTAGTCACCGATAATTCTACCTCTTCCATATGCATCAGGCAGACCGGTTATAATACCTGAATGTCTTGCCTTTCTCATGGCATCGGTATAGGCATCAAAAACACCGTCATTATGGGTTTTTCTGTTCTGTGTATATATTTCCTCTGTTTTCTTATCAAGAGTATAGCCGTAGGATTCCAAGGCCTTTTTAACAACACGGATTCCCCCGTTAGGCATAATACCTCTCTTTAAGGGTTTATCAGTTTGAAAACCAACAATTACTTCATTTTCCTTGTCCAAATATCCGGGGCCAAAGCTTGTAATAGTGGAAGGCTTTGATGTCTCGGCATCAATTATACCTTTTTTATTCTCCTCTTTCATCAATTCCTGGGCCTTTTCCCAAAGCTTTAGTGTCCTTTTTGTAGGCCCCACTAAAAATGTATCATCGCCCTCATAGGGTGTATAGTTATGCTGTATAAAGCTTCTGACATTAATATCTGTGGTCCAACTTCCATGGTTAAAATCATACCATTCTTGTCTCATAGAACTTTCCTCCTTATGGAAAAAATAATCATCTTTATATTTTTACTTCCCTTAAAACTACAGGCAATCGGCAATTATTTTATACCAATTTAACTGAGTTTATATCAAAGGAAGACGAAATATCACTTACAATATAATGATAAATAATTCAATGTTCACTGTCAATAGTAAATGATAATAGCAATCATTAAATATATCCCACTAATATATAGATTTTGCACAATTAAATTTTTAAGACTTAAATAGTTCGGACATTTCTGTAAATAACTTAATATCCTCTTCTGTCAATTTCAAATTAGATGTAATTTGCTTCCCATCTTCTGTACTTACACTAATTTCAATTATAGTACCTTCTTTTATATAGTTATTTTTTAAGGCACCAATAAAATTAACGAATTTCGGATGGTTTCTTGCAAAGCTTTCCCATGCCCCTTTTATTTTAAAAATTTTAGCTGGGTTAAACATATTCTTCATCTCCTATCTGTACATTAAAACATTAATTTATCTTACTTAAGTAATAAATTATGCTTAACTTCAGTAGTAACTATAATATTTTACAGGATTAATAGTTTTTAATCAATGATTCAAATCACATTTCTAGTTATTACTTCTACTTATTTAATTTTACCAAAAGCCGATATAATTAATATAATATCAAAATAATTTCAAGTGTATTTAAAAAGGATGTTGTATATATGGAAATAAACGATTACAGCTTAAAACATAATAGACTCCATAAATTGGCAACCTCAGAATATGAAGCTTCTCAGGCTAAAACCCAGCAGCTTAATCCCTCAAAGCAAGATCAAATGCCAGCTGCCATAAAAGGGGAAATCATTGATCTAAGATATCAGGAGGTTACCATCAGATTAGAACCAAGTGGTCAGATAATTACAGCCAATGTACTTGGTGACCTCCCCCTTTACATAGGTCAAAAAGCAGAATTTCTAATAGCCGATGATACAAAAGGGCAAATTACCTTACGTTATATAGAATCCCTTTCTACTCCTATGTACGATATAGCTCATAAAGCCTTGTTTGCTTCCGGACTTGCAGTCTCAGAAAGAAATTTGGCTATAGTTAAGGAACTTTTAAATTATCAAATGCCGGTTGACAAAAAAACTATTCTTAAGATGATAAAACTTACCGGTAGCTATCCCGATACCGAAATTAAAAATCTTGTATTAATGCTTAAAAAGCAACTGCCCATTACTCCAAATAATATTGCTCAATTTGAAGCTTATCAAATGGGCAGGCATCAAATAATAACAGAACTTAATAAATTAATAAATAATATCAGTCTGACTCTTAATAATGCGGCAAACAATACCCCTAATATAGAAAATTATAATCAACTGTCTCCTTCAACTACAGATATGTCCTCAAATAATCCTCTAACAGATAATATTGATATTACAAATTTTAATAATAAAGCTGCTATCTTTAATGAGAAGTATATAGATATAATTCGCCTAAATAAAGAACTGTTATCTATTTTAAAAGCCGATGAAAACAGTCCTGCTACTTATGATACTTCGATAAAAGACACAATGTCTGATAAAGAACTTATAAAAGTGCAGGAAGCAATATCTGATATATTAGAAGAGGCAAAGATTTTAAATGCAAATTATATAAATATAGATTTATATAAAAGTCAAATTAGTGATGGTTCTATAACTTTAGGAAACTTTTTATCGCTTATTAGGGATTTACTTCCTACTAATAATGACAAGTTAATTAAGTTTATAAAATCCGATACTTATAAAGAGCTAATAAGCGAAACCTTCCATAATCGCTGGACCCTAAGTCCAAAAGAAATTTTAAAAGAGAAGAAAGTTAATAGATATTTTGATAGCCTATATGATGATTTAAAACAGCTTAAAAAGATTGCCGACAAGCTGCCCCAGGCAGATAACATAAAAGAACCCATAAATAAACTGCAGGATAACCTGCAGTTTATGAGAGACCTTAATGAATTGTTTTTATATCTGCAACTGCCCCTTAGGCTTACGGACCAAGATGTTCATGCTGATCTTTATGTCTTTAGTCGCAAGAATAAGAAACATCTTGACAATGAGCAGTTAAGTATCTTACTACATCTTGATATGGCTAATCTTGGCCCCATGGATGTACATATGACCATACAAAAAAGAATAATTAACATGGTTATTTATCTTGAAAAATCATCCCAAGAATTAATATCCCAGCATCTTAATGAACTTCAAGATAAGATCTTACAAAAAGGCTATCAGCTTCTGGTTAAGACCAAGGTATCGGATAAAAAGCCGGATTTTATCACAGATATATTACAAGACGATACTTTAAACCAAGGCTTATACCGCTACTCCTTTGATATTAGAGCCTAATCATATAAATTATTTTAGAAGTTCTTTTACTATGGTATTTATAAGGGAAGGGTCTGCCTTCCCTTTTACAGCTTTCATAGTTTGTCCCACTAAATACCCCATTGCCTTAGTCTTGCCATTTTTATAATCAGATACTGACTTTGGATTTTCTTCAAAAACCTGTAAAACTATGGTACGAAGATTATCATAATCAGATATTATACCTAAGTTATTACACTCTACATATTCTAAAGGATCTATATCTTCTAAAAAGACTTTTTCAAAGACTTCTTTTGCAACAGTTCTGTTTATTTTTCCCTTGTCAACCATCATGATTAGTTTTGATAAATTTTTCGGGGAAAAATTCATATAGTCAGGCTCTATTTCCTTTTCATTTAAAAGCCGCATCCCTTCTACCATCAGCCAATTAGATACTTCCTTTGGCTTTTTGCAAAGAATAGTGGTTGCTTCAAATATATCAGCCATTTTCTTAGAGGCAGTAAGAAGCTTGGCATCATATTCAGGGATACCATATTCCTTCTGATAACGAATTATTTTTTCATCTCGAAATTCAGGCAAAAGTGACCTGGCTTTGCTAATCCATTGATCAGAAATTCTTATAGGGACAAGATCCGGTTCTGTAAAATAACAATAATCCTGTGCCTCTTCTTTTGATCTCATCCTTAGGCTTTCATTTTTTTCATCATCCCAGCGCCTAGTCTCCCTAACTACTGCTTTTCCTTCTTCCAAAAGCTTTATCTGCCTATTTTTCTCCCCCTCAATGGCCCTTGCAATAGCCTTAAAGGAATTCATGTTCTTTATCTCTGTTCTTGTTCCCAGCTTCTTATCTCCTATTTTCCTTACGGAAATATTAATATCTACACGAAAAGAACCCTCTTGCATCTTACAATCGGATATGCCCAGATACATCATAATCAATTTTAGTTTTTCTAAATATGCTAGGACTTCATCTGCCGAGCTTAAATCCGGCTCACTTACAATTTCTATTAAAGGAACTCCTGCCCTATTAAAATCTATTAAGCTTATATTATTCTTAGAGTCATGAACTAGTTTACCGGCATCCTCTTCCAAATGAAGTTCATGGATGCCGATCTTCTTATCACCTTTACTTGTATTAATAGTAATATAGCCGTCCCTGGCAATAGGAAAATATAATTGAGATATCTGGTAGGCCTTGGGAAGATCCGGATAAAAATAATGTTTTCTATCGAACATGCACTCTTTAGTTATAGTACAGTTAAGGGCAAGCCCTGCTGCCAGTCCATATTCTACGGCTTTTTTATTTATTACCGGAAGAGCCCCGGGCATTCCTGTACATACGGGACAACAATTGGTATTGGGCTTACTTCCAAACTTAGTAGAGCAGGCACAAAATATCTTAGAGGCCGTGGAAAGTTCCACATGTACCTCCAATCCTATAATTGTTTCATATTGTTTCATTCCTACTCTCACTCCTTATAGTTATTATAAAGACTACACCTAGTCTAAATTCTGTGGTCCCTCATAATCATAAGGCTTTGTTTTTTCAAATGAATATGCAGCCCTAATTATTTTATTTTCATCAAATTTATTTCCTATAATCTGCAAACCTATAGGAAGTCCTCTCCGGTCCCTGCCACTGGGAATACAGGCTGCAGTAAGCCCTGCTAAATTTACAGAGGTATTTAAAATATCCGAACTGTCACTGTTACTGTTAAGAAGCGGGGCTGTATTGGGGGATGTGGGGCTGATTAAGATATCATATTTTTTAAAGGCCTCCTCATAGGCTTGACTTATAATTCTTCTTATCTTTCTTGCCTTATTAAAATATGTCTCATATTTATCGGAGCTTAGGACATAAGTTCCCAACATAATCCTTCGCTTTACTTCATATCCAAAAGCTTGACTTCTGGATTTCTTATACAAGTCCTCTAGATTTTCATATTCCTGGGCACGATAACCATACTTTACCCCATCATATCTTGACAAATTAGAACAGCCTTCTGCATAAGCAATAACATAATAGACCTGTGGGCTATACTCCAGCTCTTTCATATCAAAAAATTCTATATGTGCCCCTTTATCTTCAAAGATTTTTATGGCCTCTAAGAAATTCTTGTGGACATCTGCCTCTAGATTCTTATTTAGATACAAGTTCGGAACACCTATTCTCATTCCCTTAATATCATCAATCAAAGCCTGGCTATAAAGATATCTTTCCTGCTTTACGGAAGTGGAATCCTTAGGATCATAACCAGATATTACCTCTAAAAGAGCCACGGCATCTGCAACATTTCTACTAAGGGGTCCTATCTGATCAAGGGAAGGGGCATAAGGTATCAACCCATACCTTGATACAGTACCATAGGTGGGTTTAAAGCCTACCAAACCACAGTATGCGGCCGGCTGCCTTATAGAACCGCCGGTATCAGACCCTAAGGAAACAAAGGCTTCATATGCAGCAACAGCCGCTGCAGAACCACCGCTAGATCCTCCGGGAGTATGATTTACATTCCATGGATTTTTTGTTATACCAAAATATGAAGTCTCTGTATTACCTCCCATTGCAAATTCATCTAAATTGGCTTTTCCGATTAATACTGCACCGGCATTTTTAAGTTTTTCTATTACGGTAGCATCATAGCTTGGTACAAAATCAGCAAGCATCTTAGAGGCAGCAGTTGTTTTTATTCCCTTTGTACAAATATTATCCTTTATTGCCACAGGCACTCCGGCCAAGGGAGAATCTATTAAATCCCCTGAATCTATTCTTTCCTGAACCAATTTGGCTTGTTCTCTGGCTTCATCTTCCATAACAGTAATATAACTATTATATATTGGCTCTCTCTTTTTAATGACTTTTAGCTGTTCATTTACAACTTCAATCACCGATAATTCATTATTCTTTATCTTTCCTGATAACTCTAGTGCTGATATCTTTGTTATATCGCTCATAGTAACCTCCGTCTATTCTACTGTCTGGGGCACCACATAATATCCGTCCTTGCTTTTTGGTGCCCTAGTAAGCAGTTGCAATTCTAAATCCTTATTTGAAACCAAATCATCACGAAATACATTCTCCTGGCAACTTACATTAGACATCGGTTCAATATTATCAGTATTAATATTATTCATTGTATCAATTGTTTCAAGTAGCTGATTTAAATCAGAAATCAGCTTGTCCTCTTCAAATTCTGATAAAGATAACATTGCTAAATCTGCAATGTCTTTAATATTATCCTTATTTATCTGCATCTTGTTTACCTCGTTATATTTTAGTAAGTTTTATTCTTTTGTACTTTATTCTACTCTACCCTAGGCTTCAATATTTAATTATATTTAAGAAACCATTAATTTCTTTAATTAAATCCTTCAGGATAATTAGGAAATATATATCGATAATAATCATTATTTAATATGCTTTTTGATACATTAAATTTGTTTTTAATTATATTATTAATATTTCGGACATAATCCGAGGGTATTTCTTGATTGGTAAGGTTAATCACTTCACCTGTGTTTGAATTAAACATAACTTTATCGGTTATAAAACTTCTGTTGCCTAATATAACCAAAGGTTCGGCATCAGATAAAATATCCTGCCCCATTAAAAGCCTTGAATCATAGGTTAGGCCAAATAGATTACTAAGAGTGGGCAAGATATCAAGGCTTGAAGCCGGTTTATCCACAACAATCGGCTTTTTCATAGAAGAATTCCACAAAATAAAGTGATTTTTATACACCTCAAAATTTGGATCCAGCTCATAGCCTGCCAGCTCATCTAAATTTTCCTTATCCCAGCCGTAAGGATAGTGGTCTGCACTTAAGGCTATAACAGTTTTATCAATTATACCCTTATGGGTTAATCTTTCTATCAATTCATAAAGTGCCCTATCAAGCTCTATCTGACAGGCGATATATGCTTTAACCTCTGAAGAATAAGGCAAATCCTTAACTAAATTTTTATTTTTATATGACATACTATTACCGGCAAATGTATAATTCATATGTCCGCTTACAGTCAGATAATAAACATGAAAAGGCTCCTCATTAATATATTCATCAACTGTATACTTAATCATCTCCCAATCAGAAGCCGGCCACACATCAGTATCAAGTATAAGACCATTTCCCTTAGCCTTAAATTTATAGCCCAAATTTGGATGGGTTTCATTTCTCTCATAGTAAGTATAGGTATGGTTATGATAAGCCTTACTTTCAATACCTAAGAGATTAAATTGATTACCTAGGGCAAAGGGCATTAGATTATTCCTAGAATTATACATACTCCTAGTTCCTATGGGTATTAAACCGGTCATGGCAACATATTCACCATCACTGGTACTGGTCTGCCACAGGGCTGTATAAAAATTATTAAAAACAAAGCCCTCTTTTGTCAGTTTATATAAGGTGGGAGTTAAATCCTTATGAACTGCATAAGGAGAGAAGCCCTCTGCAGTTATCATAATAAGGTTATAGCCCTTAAACATTCCTGTGTATTTATTCTTATTGGTAGGCTGAACAGAGGCAAAATATTGATGAAGAGTCCGAATCACTTCATTCTCTTCATTTCTGGCTAATACCTCAAAATCAATATCCATAATATTAGGACTTGTATCTATTGGTATAGGGGTTGGACTTACTGTAATTATCGGTTTTTTTTCTTTTGGTGTATTAATAGTTTCTTTATGAGAATCTACCAAAACCAGATCATCATCTTTTAAAAGACCGACAAAATCAAATCTTGTTAAAGTAATAACCCCTAACTGCCTTCCGGTAAGCTCAGGAACCTTATTGTGATGATATAAATCATAGGGTGTATAGTCAGCCTTCCCATAAACCGGCAGAGAAAGCAAGGCAATAAAATGACAAGCCCATATACCCACAAAAAGAATCCCCTGTTCATTAAACTTCCTTTTTTCACATAGGAAAATATCTTTAATCATAAAATGCAAAACAAGTAATGGCAACATTAATAAAAGAAGCGGCAGTAAGTTAGACAAAATTGCATTATTTATATCATCTCCAAACTCTGATATGGCCTTTTGTGCCATCCCTAGGGTCTGAAAGGAGAAATATACTTTAAAAACACTGTAATATACCAACTGTAAAGAAAAAATCAAACATGAAATAGCCGTAACTAACCACATAATTATAATATTTACATTTCGGCTAAAAAACCCCGTAATTATAGTAAAGAAAAGTCCCATTGGTATTGCAAATATAATAGGATATATAATCTTCCCGTCTATGGAATGATAAATAAACAAATGGGTTATTATTTCAAGATAAAATAGACTTCCTAAAAAAAATATCAAAGGAAATAAAAGGTTTCTTTTAGGTATAGAACTAAATAATCTAGTTATAAAATCCTGAAACCTTGATAAACAGGGTTTTATTTTCATGTGATATGGCTACCTTCTTTCAAAAATAATATTTCCCTTATTATTATAAGCCTTTACGGTTGCAATAGCACCATTTATCATAGTAAATTGTGGATGTTTATGTCCAATATCAGCTTCCATTATTATAGGCAGGCCTAATTCTCCTAATACACTGCTTATAGCCTCTTCATAAGATATATCAAAGATATTATCATACATAGCCGGACGGCCAAAGATAAAACCTACAGCATTTTTAAACCAACCGGCTTCTTTTAACTGCCAAAGTCCACGGATTAAAGCTGCACTATTAAGATCATAGCTTTCCAAGAACCACAATATACCATCTTCCCTATATTTCTCTACAAATTCTTTAGTTTTATCAAATCTGGTACCGACCAGATTAAGCAGGCAATCAAGGCAGCCTCCTAAAAGTCGGCCTTTTATATGAATTTCCTTATTATCATTTGACCCTGAGGGAAGGATATTTTTCCACTGTACTTCTCTTTCCAGCACAAATTCTTCAAGACCGGTTATTCTTTTATAATATCCGTCCTGGTATAAATCAAAACTTTCCTGTAAAATATCATTCCCTTCTAAAATAAGTATATTATTTGATAGGGATTTATGCCATTTTGCCATGCCAAAAGTGCTAAAATTATAAGAATATATGGTAGCAATATCAAGATTAGTGGTTATGGTAAAATTTAAACCTGTTGTATCTGAAAATCCCTGGATCCATTTTGGATTATCTAAAATAAGGTTAAAATCAATATAGGGAAGCATTTCCACCAGAAAATCTCCCCCACTGGCAGCAAATATTACCCTTACCTTGGGATCCTTATAAAGCTCCATTAATTCCTCAGCTCTAGTTTTGCCATGGCCACTTCGGCCTTTATGGCATGTTTTTACGTTAGGGGTGGTAATAACATAATATCCCAGCCTCTTAAAATGACTTATTGCATTATCTAGGCGCCTATAATCTGTTTCACCGTCAAAACCTGCAGATGTTGCCGTTACACCTATACAATTTCCTTTTTCCAGATTGACAGGATATATCATAATAATTACCTCCATAAAATCATCTAATATACTATATCATATTCTTGTACTAATTGCCTATTATTTTATAACTGAATCTCTCCTTCAAACACTGTAACTGCCGGTCCTGTCATATATACTAGGTTATTATCTTTATCATACCTTATATGAAGATCTCCTCCTAGTAAGGATACTTTTACTTCATCTTCCGTAAGTCCATTTAATACACAGGCTACCACAGAAGCACAAGCTCCTGTTCCACAAGCTAAGGTTTCCCCAGAACCTCTTTCCCATACCCTCATCTTTATGTGATTTCTATTAATAACCTGTATAAATTCCGTATTTACCCTATCAGGAAACATTTCGTGGTTTTCGAATAATGGTCCTATAGTCTCAATGGGAATATCATCTGTGTTTTCAACAAAAACAACTGCATGGGGGTTACCCATAGACAGACATGTAATTTTATATTCCTTTCCCCCTATGATAATGGGTTCATTCACCAGGATTTCTTTATCTGATATAACAGGAATTTTTTCAGGTGCAAAAATAGGATTTCCCATGTCCACTGTTACCTGGCTTACCTTACCATTGTCAATAGTAAGGTCCAAGGTCTTTATTCCACTTAAGGTTTCGATTTTCACTTGTTTTTTATCTGTCAAACAATAGTCATATACATATTTTCCCACACAGCGAATCCCATTGCCACACATTTTACCCCGAGAGCCATCATTATTATACATATCCATAAAAAAATCCGCCTTCTGGGAGGGTTTTATAAGAATTAATCCATCTGAACCTATACCATAATGTCTATCACTTACCTGCCTGGCTACATGGGGGATATTATCAATTTCTATTTCTTGATTTTTTGTGCAGTCAACATATACATAATCATTGCCACAACCCTGCATCTTTGTAAATTTCATAATATACACATCCTTTATATGTTTAATTTGCTTTACAAGTAATTATATTGTAAGTAATTCTATAATCAGTAAATAGATATAAAATCTTTCTTAACTATGTATTATCTTGTTGAAGTTTATTTAATAATAAAATATACTAAAATTAGTTACCCTTAAGGAGGTGCCAACCAGTATATGACCATTGAAGATATGCCCATTGGTACTAAGATAGATATCGAAGTACGATTTAGCGGACGTAATTTTACTTTCAATAGTGAAATGGTTTTATTGTTAGATAAAAATTCCATATTAATAAATCCTATTGTTGTAAATGACAAGACATTAGGCTTTAATGACTTTATAACGAACCTAGTTGCAATCGTAAATAACAAAGCATTTCTATGGGAAAACGTTAAAATTAATTTAGTAAGATACGAAGGTGCAATTTATCATAAAGTCACTTTAGAAGGAGAAGGCAAATCATATAATCGCAGAGAGGCCTTTAGGTTGTACATAGGTGAAAATATGACTATCTATTATAATACCGCCTCTGGCCCAACTCAAATATCAGTATTGGTCAAGGATATAAGCGAATCAGGAGTTGGCTTTATTACAAAGGAAGAATTAGATGTCAACCGTATGATTCGCCTAAAAATTAAGGATCAAAATGTCATTTTAGATTTAACCGCAGTTATAATACGAAAGGAACATCTACCCCATCTTAATTCCTTTCTCTTTGGTTGTAAATTCAATGAAAAAAATAACCGACTGGGTAAATATATTGCAAGAAGACAGGTAGAGATATTACGAAGTAAATTAAGAACCATTTCCTCTAATTCTAAAAAGTAATCCATAAAATATATTTTTATAATTGACCCCAACCTCTTCCTTAATATTCAGATTAATAATTCATTTTTAATAGATTCCAACTCGGCTTTACACTCTATATACCGGGTTGGATATATTTTTTATTCGTAGTTTATTATAAACCTTAGTTTTATATATTTCAAACAAACCATAAATAAAGTATATTTTAAGTTATTATATGAATAGCATTTGGAATATTTTGTATTCTTACTTCATTAGCCCCAGGCTCATATTCTCCGTCAATAGACCAGGGAATTCTTTCTTCCATATAAAATTTTGCTTCCGGTGCTTTAATAAATTGAATTAACTTATCCTTATATTCTCTTTTACTAATTGATATAAGCAATCTGCTAAGCTCAATGGGTGTTTTGGGATTCTGTATCAAGATAATCTCAAACAAACCGTCATTTAAGTCAACTCTATTAGTATCTAACTTTAAAAGGCCACCGATAGATAAAGAATTGCTGACAGCACCAAATATATAATCACCTTCATATACCTGTCCGCCGGCTTCTACTTTTACATGATAGGGTCTTATGTTGGGAATGTCTTTCATACCTTCTAGTACATAGGCCAGGTGACCAATTATATTTTTATATGATTGAGGTGTAGAATAAGATGTTCCGGTAAAGGCACCAAAGGAAGCAATATAGCTAAAATATCTCTTATCATCAAATAAACCTATATCTACTGTTCTAACCTGTCCATTGATTATGGTCATAGCCGCTGTTTCCATTCGATCCGATATATTAAGACTACTGGCAAAATCGTTGGTTGTACCGGAAGGAATATAGCCTAGGATAATTTCTTTACCTAGCTTCATTATTCCTGATATAACTTCATTTAAAGTTCCGTCTCCACCGCTACATACAATAATATCAAAGTTATTGCCATATTCTAGTACTAAATTTGTGGCATGCCCTTTAGCCTTAGTTTTCATTACAGTAGTTTGATAACCATGGTCTTGAAATAATTTCAATACCTGTTTTAAGTTGTATTTTCCATGGAGCTTTCCTGCTATGGGATTTACGATAAATAATAATTTATTATTTGTTAAATTTGCTAAATTGGCCATTAATCTTTGCCTCCTTGATAATATGACCCGGATTATATTCATATTATATATTATCTCAGTTATACTAATTTTTAGCATTCTTTTCAAGTGTATATAAGAAAATTTAAGTATACTTTAAGTTTTATTTAATTATTAATTTTTTATTAAATAAAATATTAGGGCTTGACAGGATATATTCTAGGTGTTATATTTCATATAGAACAGTTAGGTATGTTATAACATTTATGTTAAAGGAGGAATTAATATGTTATTACCAAGTATTTTTAACAATAACTTTGTTGATGATTTCATTGATGGTTTTGATGATATGTTTAACTTTCCAAGTTTTGGCAGATTTCCTGTATCCAACTGGATGAATACTAATGTTAAAGATTTAGGTGATGAATATCAGCTTGAAGTTGAACTTCCCGGCTTTGATAAAAAGGATATTACTGCTTCTTTAGACAAAGGATATCTCACCATTAGTGCCACTAGGCAGGAGTCTAAAGATAAAAGTGACAAAAAAGGCAGATATATTCGTAGAGAACGCTATAGCGGAAGCTTAAGAAGAAGCTTTTATGTAGGGGAAAATCTAAAGGAAGAAGATTTTAAAGCCTCCTTTGAGAATGGTGTATTAACACTGATTTTCCCAAAAAATAAAAGTGTAGCTAAAATTGAGGACAAAAAATATATTACTATCAGATAAAATTTACTTTATAATGTAAAAGGCCTGGACATAGTGTCCAGGCCTTTTGTTATATCTTGAAACTATTATTTAGTTGTTTAATGATGCCTCGTACTCTTCGTATTTTGCTGCACGCTCATCGATAATTTCTTGAGCACCGCTAGCAAGCCACTCTTCGATACCTGCATCCCAAACTTTATCAAAGTCTTCAGGAGCAGCAGTAACAGACTTAGCCATAAGCTCATTACCCTTATCAATTAAGGTCTGAGTATAAGGACCTGCAGCGCTTAATATTACAGGAATAACAATTGCAGAACGTCCATTACGTGTAGCATCTTCATACGCCTTAACAATCAGATCAGGTTCAACAGGATATGAGAAAGCAAGTGCTTTTGCATTCTTTTCTTCATCACCAACGTCAAGACCGTTAATCATGATGGTATAGTCAATGTTTTGTTGAGAGTTCATGATTTTCTCACCCTCAGCAGCTATAATCTTAGGAATTCCATCTACCATCTCATGAGTAACTCCTTCTTCACCAATCTGTAAGAAGTAACGGTTCTCAAACTTGGATAACCAGTTGATGTAGCGAAGTGCAGCTTCTACATTCTTACTGGAAGCAGGAACAAAGAAGTTAACACCGGCAACGTCATAAAGAGATTTTTCGGTTACACCATTCGCGTTCTGGAAAGGATCGATTGAAACAATTTCAGCCTCAGGAACATTTTCTTGCAGATCTTTTAATAATCCTGGAGTTTCACGGTATGGTTGATCCCAGTTATGAATAAAGGCACCGGCAACACCCATCTTAATCAAGTTATCACTGTCTGTATCGTCTTTATAAAGTGCAAATTGGTTATCAATTAAGCCTTCATTATACATCTTATTTAAGAAACGAACGCCTTCCTTATAACCGGGAAGCAGATAATAACGATCTACAACAGTATTAATCCAACGATCCTTATCGCTTAAGTTAGGATCTATAAAGGATTCAATTAATGTTGCTGCTCTCCAGCGAATATCACTGGTCATAGTAAAGGGAACAACCTTGTCTTTACCAACACCACCGGGATCTTGCTCTTTAAATGCAACTAAAGCTTCATAGAATTCCTCAGTAGTAGTAGGTAGAGGTAGGCCTAGCTTATCAAGCCAGTCTTTACGAATGAATGTTCCAATCTGAGCAACATTCATACGACGTGCAGGAATGGAGTATACTGCACCGGTCTCTGTGTCCATGTTACGATAAATCAGATCATGACCAGGTACTGCAGGGTCGGGACCAAGGAATGCCTTCAGATCAGGCAGATGACTATCAATATATGGAGCCAAATCTGCAAGACCACCTAAATCACGATAGTTAGCAATTAAGTCACCGCTGTATGTTAGACATACATCAGGAGCAGTATTTGCAGCCATTAAGTTATTAAGCTGCTCTGTTTCTTCCCAACGGGATACCGGAACGAAAGTTACCCCAATATTAAGCTCTTCTTTAACTTTTTCTTTTATCCAATCGGTATAAAAGTTATTAGCTGGGTCAGTCT
This sequence comes from Herbinix luporum, assembly GCF_900070325.1. GTDB lineage: Bacteria > Bacillota > Clostridia > Lachnospirales > Lachnospiraceae > Mobilitalea > Mobilitalea luporum. Next base: position 587,439 of record NZ_LN879430.1, on the reverse strand, counting down.
TACCGCCGTCAGTACCACGATCGAAGATTTCAACTGTGATTTCAGCATACTCAGGCTTATCATCACCTGACTCTACAGGTGCCTTTGTAGGCTCTGTTTTGTCGTTGCCACCGTCTTTGTTATCACTTTTAGTACCACATCCCCCTAAGACGCTGACAATCAAAGTGCATATAAGCAAGATTGACAACAATTTCTTTTTCATGTTACATCCTCCTATTTATATTTTTTTATAAATAACAACGTAAGCTAAGCTTATCGTTGAAATCTAACAAAACTTAAATAAGCTTTTATAACTATTCCTTAATTGCTCCAAGAGTTACACCGGCAATAAAATAACGTTGCAGCCAAGGATAAACCAGCAATATAGGAACTGTCGCAAACATAACGGAAGCTGCCTTTAATCCTTCACTTGCAACCGGTGCAGCAAAACCTTCCTGCTGAGAAGTCTCAATTGAAGATCTATTATTAATAATCTGATATAGCTTCAATTGAATAGGTGCATATTTTGCCTTAGTTATATACATCAAGGCATCGGAGAAACCATTCCATCTGCCCACCGCATAGAACAAGGCCAATGTGGCTAGAACCGGCTTAGACAAAGGCAGATAAATCTTTAGTAGTATATTAAAGGGTCCGGCTCCGTCTAACTGTGCTGATTCACGTAAGCTTTCAGGAATACCAAAGAAAAAGCTTTTTAGTATAATCATATTAAATATAGACAGACAGTTAGGAATAATCAACACCAGCGGATTATCAAGTAAATTCAGCTGCTTCATTAATAAATAGTTTGGTATGGTTCCTGCACTAAAATACATTGTCAAAAGCATCATACCATTGTAAAATTTTCTACCTTTAAGATTATCATATATTAAAGGATAGGCAGCCAAAATTGTTATAATAAGTGAAACTACTGTACATATCAGTGTTAAAAGGGCTGTCCACCATAAAGAACGGACAAATGCCTTATCTTTCAAAACATAATGATATGATTCAAAAGTAAACTCAACCGGCCAAAATGAAACTCTGTTATTAATCATAGCTTGGGAAGAGCTTAAAGATCTAGCCAAAATGTTTACCATTGGCATTAAGCACAGTAAAATAAATACAAAACATAATGCCGCAATTATTAGATCTTCCATTTTTCTTTTTTTAGATTTAACCATTTCGTCAATTACCCCCTTACCATATTCCACGTTCGCCGAAACGTTTGGCGATTGAATTAGCTGCAAATAGGAAAATGACGCATACTACTGATTGGAACAATCCAACTGCTGCCGTAAGGGAGAACTGGAATCCCCTAATACCTACACGATAAACATAGGTACCTAAGACGTCAGCTACATTCATAACTAAGTCATTTTGCAAAGCAAAAGGACGGTCAAATTCACTACCTAAGATACGACCCATATTCATAATCAACAAGACCACAATAGTAGAACGTATTCCCGGTAAAGTAACATGCCAAATTTTCCTTAAACGAGATGCTCCGTCAACTTCGGCCGCTTCATATAATTCAGGGTTAATACCCGTAATCGCAGCAAGATAAATAATTGTATTCCAACCCATTTCCTTCCATAGACCTAAGGCAATATAGGTTGCTACATACAAACCACTAGTCTGTAGAAAATCAATAGAACCTACGCCCATCTTTCCTAAGAAAATATTTACAACACCAGTACGTGGAGCCAATAATTGCTTAGCAATACCACTGATAATAATCCAAGATAAAAAGTGTGGTAGATAAACAATTGTCTGGGTAAATTTTTTGTACCGTTTGTAAGCCAACTCATTTAAAAGCAGTGACAGAATAATAGGTAACGGAAAACCAAATATTAAGTCCAATCCGTTTAACATTATAGTATTACGAAGAGCATACCAAAAGTCTTTAGTATTAAAAGCCTTTTGAAACCACTTAAAAATAGGATCTGACCAAGGTGAGTCCCAAACTCCCTTGAACATATTGTAGTCCTTAAATGCCATAGAGATGTTTGTCATCGGTAAATAACGAAACACTATAGCAAATGTCACGGGTATAACCATCATCAAATAAAGGGTCCACGTCTTTTTTAAATATTGTAATACTTTACGCGTGGATCGTTTTTGTCTCATATTAATCCCCCTTGTACTTTTTAGCTAAAATTTGTGTTATGTTATATTATTAGTATTAGCACTCTTTGCATATTATAAAACAAAAAAAAAATAAAATCAATAAACTAAATATACAAGTTTTATAAAAGCGCAATCAGTACTACAACTAATTTTAAAACATTATAACAACAAAACATAGAAAAAAACATGGGTAAACTATTGAAAACATGTAAAAACTATGGGTAACTTAACATAATATTTTAATTTTTAATTAATTGACACCAATCTTCAATTCATATAAACTAAAATATAAACAATATAATATTAGATTTTTCGTATAATTTGTAAACTATTATATATTTTAGGAAGAGGAATAAAATGAATGATTTTGAGTATTTAGACAATATAGTAGTAACAGTTGATTACTATAATCATAGAAAATGTACACCCGGTTGGGAAATAGAGGAGTTTGTTACAGATTTTGTTGATATTACTTATGTGGTTAATGGAAAAGCTGAATATATAATTAATGGTACAAATTATACTGTTTCATCAGGAGATCTGCTTTGCATCCCCTATGATAGTAAACGTTCAGCCATATCTAACCCTGATTCTTTAATGGAGTGTTACTCTATTAATGGCCAAATACGTAATATTGATGGAGAAGATATCACTCTCCCACTTCCTCTTATATGTAATATTGGATTGCATACGGATATACTTTCTTTATATAGTAGTTTAAACACTGTATGGAACCTTAAAGATCCCGGTTATAAATTAAGAGCCAGAGGATTATTTCTTATGATACTGCAACGTTTCTTTCAAATTATAATATACCAGAAAGACACCAGTATTATGGATGCCAGAATAAAAAAAGTACTGCAGCATATGTCTAATCATTATCATAAACCTTTAACCGTACAACAAATGGCGGATATGGTTAACTTAAGCAAAATGTATTTTGGCAACTTATTTAAACAGGAAACCGGGATGACATTTAGAACTTTCTTAACCTTAATTCGTATGAATAAAGCAGAAGAAATGCTTTATAGCGGTGAATATAAAATCCACGAAGTTGCCGATGCCTGTGGATTTTCAGACGTGTTTTATTTTAGTAGAATATTTAAAAAGCATCGTGGAATTGCCCCATCAGATGCCATAAGAAAACGCCAAGTTTAGGATTATTTACATAAATAAATTTTCCTAAAGTTTTTAGTTTATAGGAGCTGTCTCAATATGATTTTGAAAAATTTCTTATCATTTTGAGACAGCTTTTATTCTACTCTCCGTAATCTCCTGTATAATCTATTAAAGCTGCACTATGTACTCCTTCAAGTTCCGATAATTCGGATACAAATCCTGTATCATTTGCTTTTAATTTCATTTCAATAGTTAATTCTATATTATCCTTATATATGGTTTTATTTTTTAAAGCATATTTCATACCAGACAATATTTTATCTACTTCTTCGCCAGCTTTCTTATTATGTTTTACAATAAGTAAGTATACATGAACAGGGGTCTTTACTTTTACCAGGAATATATATACTAAAGAAATTATAATTGTAGACACAAAGGATAAAAGATATAAACCGGCTCCGCAAGTTATACCTATAGAGATTGCAAAAAACATAAATCCCAAATCCAAAGGATCCTTTATTGCAGTACGGAATCTTACGATTGATAATGCACCGACCATACCTAAGGAAAGTACAATATTGGAGCTGATAGTTAATACAATAAAGGCTGTAACCATACTTAGTAGTACCAGTAATACATTAAAATTATGGCTATACAAAACTCCTTTATAAAAATGTTTGTAGATAAAATAAATTATCATACCACAGATATAAGCTGACAACAGGGCTAAAATAATACCGGCAAAATTTAAATCCATGGAAGCGTCATTAATAAAGCTTTTTTTAAATATATCAGAAAATTTTATCATAATATTCTCACCTTTCTATTAAGATCTCTGCACATTACATATTTAGATATGGCGCATTGTATCATGGTACCCCCCTGAATTAATTTCCATATATGACTGGGGATATAATCATCATATTTCACTTCTAAAACCATCATATTCTGTAAATTAACACCAACTAGCTCATAATCAGGATCAAAGATATCTAAAGAGCCGATTGATGCTGATATATTCTTATCAAAGGTTATTCTTACATTTCCATATTCATGAACATATGCCTCCCTTTGATACTCTACTACTGTTACAGGCCTAAGGACTTTTGTCTTATGGGCAGCATATAGATTTCTACATACTTCCTCCTTCCTAGATATTAAAAATTCATAGTCTCCATTTAAAATACTGTCATATTCCTCTCTAGTTAAGGGTGCCCATTCCTTTGATATGTAATGATTATACTTACTTTTACATTCCAGTTTTATAATCCTGTCATTACGGTCATATAATCTAATTCTATATTTTTTCCTAAACCTTGTACCATTTAACTTATCATTCATAGCAGACTGATACATATCATCAAAATAAATGCTGGATATTAGATACCCCTCATTATCCTTCATATTAGGATCTTTTTGAAGAACATGGCTTAATCGTTTTCTTAGCTTATGATACAGAAAGGTATTTATATAGAATTTGTATTCATGCCTAAGCTTATGTCCTAAATATTCCATAGACTATCTCCTATTAATTATTTATATGAATAAACTTCATACCACTTTAAAAACTCCTGATAGTTCCTATAAATTTTTTCATCAATCTGATCTATATAAGCCATATATTCAACCATGGGTATATTTAACAGAAGATTATCCGGATACTTATTCATCATTTCTAATAATATAGGCTTATATGTTTTTTTCAGAGCCTTGATTTTATTAGGTGAAAAAGATTCAGATATTAGTTCTTCAATTTTATCATGAAGTTTTCTTAAGTTTCCTTCCTGTTCTAAGTATCTTCTATGTAGATTCACATCCCTCAACTTATCCAGTATACTTGGCATATCCTCATCTTCTTCCATCCATAAAAAGATTCCATCAAAATCCCAAGGAAGAAGGTACCACATCGATGAATCACTGGGGTTATATAGTAAAAAGCCACAAGACATGGCATCCACATTCCCCAAAAGTATATTAATTGACAACCAGGTCAGATAATTTTCTTCATGAAAATAGCTGTGGAATAACTGATTAAACTCCTTATTTTCATCATTAATATCCTTTAGCATCTTAATAAGTTTAGAATGCTCCTTACCTTCCCGTATACTAAGAACTGTCTCAAAAGCCTCCTTATTATACAGAGGATCATCCACATTCTTAAGTTCCTTAGTAAGTTGAAAATCAAAATTCTCAGCTCTATATATACTGCCGGCAACATCCAATCCCCTAGCTTTTAAGTATGCCTTATTTGGCTGTTCTATATGGGTATATAAACCATAGGGTACAAAATCACCCTCTTGTTTATCGTCCCTTATATAGACTCTGAGAAAGTTGGTACGAAAGCCGTATATATGGTCTATATCTTTTATCAGATCATGGGCCAGTTTATTGGCTATTCTGCTGGGATCCCTAAGATTCTTATTAATATTAAATACAGATTGTCCCCAATAAGCACCATCTATAAGCTTTATCCTATAAGACTTTAAAGCTGAACCACGATTACCCCTGACTCTTATGCTTGCATTGGGAGATCTCATTTGATATAGATTAGCTTCTTTATTACTTGTTACAAATTGCACATTTGCATCTAACTTAGGATTATTTTCTTTATCCCAATTAGCAGTAATATCAAAGGAAGAAAAATCATATAAATTTCCTTCTTTATTTTTAGTGGGAAATACATTTATATATACATCAGTTACTTCTCCGGGATTATAATTAAGATAAAGGCTTTTATTTTCTTTTATATCTATATCATAGGGATTAGATAAAACTTCATTACTACTATTCTTATAAATGAAAAAAAATAAGACTAAGGCAATAATAACTGAAATATATAAAATAGTCTTTTTAATTTTATCTTTATTCATAGAATTACTCCCAGCATCTGTATAAATTAATCATATTATATTTCATTTTCTATTATTTTTCAACAAATCATACAAGTTTTATACAAAATTATTGTTTTTCTAGAAATAATAAGAAAATCAATTTACTAATTAACAAAGTTTTTAATAATATTTGTGCCAATCTACAATTTTCTTGTCATTATAAATATATATATTTACATTCGAATTAATAACTGTTAATATATGGTAGAGTTTACTGTTATTATATTTTCCTCACATTCATATAGAATGGAGGATGCTAATGACTAAATCTAAAAAAATCTTAATTTCTGTTTTTTTATCTTTTTTACTCATTTTTCTTAGTTTCTCAAACATAAGATATGTGGAAGCTTCTAACTCTCTCTCCTTTGTCCTTTTATCAAGATATAAAAAAACCGTAAATATCGGCGATGAGTTTTATATTATTGCTCTTACTTCCAATGGGAAAAAACCAAAATGGTCGAGCAGTAGTTCTAGCATTGCTTCTGTCAATTCCTATGGAAAAGTTACTGCAAAAAAAGCCGGTACAGCTACAATTACAGCTAAAATTAATAATGCAGAAGCCTCCTGCAAAGTAACGGTTAAGAAAACCACAATTACAATCAGCCAATCTTCCATCTCTATAGAACGGGGTGAAAGCTATACCCTGTCTGCAACCACCTCTAACAAATCCTCAGTTACTTGGAAAAGTAGCCGAAAAAGCGTAGCCACGGTTGACGACCAAGGGAATGTACTGGGTTTAAAACCCGGGGAAACTACCATAACTGTTACTGCCGATGGCAGTAGGGCAAGCTGTAAGGTCAAAGTCAAACATCCCACAGTGACCTTGAATAAGAAGAAAATTACCTTATACCGGGGGCAAAGTGAAAAATTAATTGCCAAGGTATCATCGGGAGTAGATCCTAGTTGGAAGTCCAATAAAAAAACCGTGGCAATCATAAACCCAGACGGTACGGTTACGGCAATTAAAAACGGAACTGCCATTATAACAGCTACTGTTGATGGTGTTTCTCAAACCTGTGAAGTTATAGTTAAAAAACCTCAAATTAAACTTAGTGCATCTGAGATAAGCATAAAAACCGGGGAAACTAAGCTCTTAAGTGCCTATGTTTCCTCCGGCAATTATCCGGAATGGTCTAGCAGTAACCCAAATGTTGCAACCGTAAATTGTCTAGGCCAAGTTACAGGGGTAAAAAAAGGCAGGGCTTATATCTATGTTAAAGAAGATGGAACTAAGGTACGATGCACTGTTTATGTAACTGAATAAAATAAAAGATCATTTATTTATAATAAGTTGCATCATTTAATTTACAATGTGGGGAATATACAGTAAACTTATTCTTTATACTAAGAAAGGATATTGGAAATCCAATATCCTTTCTTACCTTATTAATTTTGCAAATGTTCATACTATTTATACTTTTTTAACATTTGCATGTTGTGCTTTATGTTGAATTGCTTTTCTAAATTTAGTATAATAGATTATGTATGCATAATTTTCTATAGCTATTTACAACACCCCGTTGTGGCTAAAGATGCTACTAAAAAAATCTGCGAGGTGACACATGAAAAAATTATTACTATCAAAGTTTAAGGAAGCAGCTTTATCAGTCCTTCCAATTATAATTATTGTAGCAATACTAAACTTTACTGTAGCTCCCATGTCTTTGTATAATATGATGCTCTTTTTAATAAGTGCTTTTGTTATGATATTGGGTATTGCATTATTTAACTTAGGAGTCGATATCTCCTTAATGCCTATAGGAGAAAATATAGGTGCCGCTCTTGTTAAAAGTAAAAATCTTATATTTATTATCTTTCTAACATTTTTAATTGGAGTTTTTGTTACGGTTGCAGAACCGGATTTATTTGTATTGGCAGGCCAGATTAACGGCGTCCCTGATGCTTTTATCATTATGGCTGTAGCCCTGGGAGTCGGATTAGCTCTTATATTGGCATTCCTTCGTATATTATTTCAGATAAAACTATCCTATATACTTATGGCATGTTATGCTATAGCCTTCATATTATCTGCTTTTACCGAGAAGAACTTTCTATCCATAGCTTTTGAATCCGGTGCTGTTACAACCGGACCTATTATGGTTCCCTTTATAATGGCCCTAGGACTCGGCTTAGCATCAGTTCGTGGCGATAAGACATCTGAGGAAGACAGCTTCGGACTAATATCCCTATGCCTTATAGGACCTATTATTACAGTTATGATTTTAGGTATGTTTTTTAATCCTGCCGGTGGAAGTGCCTTAACATTACCTGAAATAAATTCTATTTCAAATATCATTAGACTATTTCTAATAAACATACCTGAATATATGAGACAAGTTGCTTTAGCTCTATTTCCTATGCTGTTGCTATTTTCTATCTATCAGGTTACCAAATTACATCTAAGTAAAAAAAATATACTTAGAATAACTATAGGTACTATCTATACATTTGTGGGACTTGTACTTTTTCTTCTAAGTGTTAATATTGGTTTTATGCCTGCAGGCTATCTGTTAGGTAATACTTTAGTACAAAACATACCTACATGGGTTTTAGTTTTGATTGGACTAATTATGGGCTACTTTGTAGTAGCTGCAGAACCGGCAGTTTTTGTACTTAAGGAACAAGTTGAAGAGGTAACAGAAGGATCCATCTCAGCAAAGGCCATGGGTCTTGGTCTTTCATTAGGTGTAGGTGTATCAGTTGCCTTATCCATGATAAGGGTCATAACCGGAATATCTATACTATATTTTGTTATTCCCGGATACCTTATTGCACTGATTTTGACCTTTATTGTTCCCCCCTTATTTACATCTATTGCCTTTGATTCCGGTGCCGTAGCATCCGGTCCTCTGGCCGCCACCTTTTTATTACCTTTTGCTATCGGCGCCTCTGAGGCTTTAGGGGGTAATATATATTCGGATGCCTTTGGTATTGTTGCACTCATTGCCATGACTCCGGTAATAACCTTACAGTTATTCGGATTAACTTATGTTATAAAATTAAGAAAAATTCAAAATCAAAATCCCCTTCCTGTAGGAGATGATAATATAATATACTATGATGACGAAGATATAGAAGAAGATGTATCTTCTGATAATGTTGAAGAAAGAGTAGACGTAAATGATATTAACAGGTATAATAGCACAAAAGATGATGCCCATACTAAAAACATTGAAGCGGAGGTATAAAGATGGCTATTAAATCCGATGCATGTTTGGAGGTTATGATTACTATTGTTGACAGTAGTTTAGAACATAAATTAAGTGATTATTTCAAAAAACTTCATCCGCCCATACACTTTCTTACCCATGGTATTGGTATGGCACAGTCAGAAGTTTATGAAATACTAGGCTTTGGTAGCCCCAAAAAAGCCATATCTATAAGTGTTCAGCCTAGGCCTTTATCTAATCATATTTTAAATACACTGCATAATAAGATTGAATTTAACAAACCGGGAACCGGTATAACATTTACCATCCCAATAGGAAGTGCAAGTAGTTATATAACCCAAATATGCAGTAAGATTAAGATGGATCATACATTAGAACAGGAGGAGATAATAATGTCTGCACATCCATATAATTTAATAATAACGATTGTTAATAAGGGAAGTTTTGACCAAGTCATGGAAGCTGCAAATTCAGCCGGCGCCACCGGAGGTACCTTACTCCACGGCAGAGGATTGGCTACAGAAGAAGCTGTAAAATTCCTTGGTATAACTATACAACCGGAGAAAGATATTATATTGATACTGGCTCCCCGTGAATCCCATCATAAAATAATGGAGAGCATTTCCCATGAAGTAGGTATTAATACTCCCGGTAAAGGAATCTGTTTCTCCCTTCCTGTTAATTCGGCATTGGGCCTAGGAACTTTAATCGAAGAATAAAATATACTTATATAAGACTGTCACATAAAAGTCATTTAGGGTTACTGTGAAAATCACGGTAACCCTTTTATTTTATAAATTTTGTGTCAGTTTTCTTTATCTGTTTTTCTAATTTTTATCTGATTAAAACATCCTCTGACATACTAATTTATAGAAATTATAAAAATTTTATAAAATCAATTATATTTACTTGCATTATATTTAATTGTGTGCAATAATATGTTTACAATTATATTGCATACAATTTGATAAAGACATTTTTATTATAAAAGAAATTCATGTTATTTCTATTATTTAAAAACAATTATTTATAAAGGAGGATTTTAATATGTTTAAACAAATCGAACTTAATTATAATTTTAATGCACTGGAGCCTTATATTGATGAGCTGACTATGAATACCCATTATTCTAAGCATCACGCCGCCTATACTAATAACCTTAATGGGGCCATTGAGAAATTGCCTAATCTGAAAGATTCATCCATAGAGGATATTTTTAAAAATCTTTCTGATATTTCAGATGAAGCCTTAAGAAATTCCGTAAGAAACAACGGTGGTGGTTTTTATAACCACAACTTATACTTTGCTACTTTAAAGCCCGGGGGAAGCAAAGAACCACAGGGTGAATTAGCAAAGCAGATTGAAAAGAACTTCGGTAGTTTTGACTCTTTAAAGGAAAAACTTACTGCTACTGCCCTTTCTAGATTTGGTTCCGGCTGGGCATGGTTATCTGCTGATAAGAATGGAGAACTTCAAGTATCTTCTAGTCCTAATCAGGATAATCCTATTATAGAAAGTAGTGGCAAGTGGATTCCGATTCTTGGTATAGATGTTTGGGAACATGCCTACTATTTGAAATACAAGAATCTTCGTGGTGATTATATTGGTGCCTTCTTTGAAGTCCTAAACTGGGATGAAGTTTCTGCAAACTATGCTAAAGTAAAGTCTGCTTAATGCACACTTAATATAAATAATCCACCTAACTTTTATATCTACCTATATTTATGTGAAAAGGAGCTCTTTTATAAAAAGACTCCTTTTTTTTATACTTTTTTTATTTTTTTATACTTATTTAATTTTTGTATGGACTATTAGCAAATTTTCATTTATAATAATACCGTTTGTTAAACAAGTCCTATTGACTTAAGCAAATAACTATAATTATTTGAAGGAGACATCATATGTGGTTTTTATTTGCGGTTTTAACTACTCTTTCTTGGGGCACTGCTGATCTATTCTATAAAAAAGGATCCGACAGCAATGACAAGTATAGTCATGTTAAGATTGGAATTATGGTTGGTATTGTAATGGGTATTCATGGTGTTATATACATGCTGACAAAAGGTATAAGCTTTGATCCTTTTGATATGGTGAAATACTTGCCCGTATCCTTTTTCTATATCTTATCTATGCTGGTGGGATACTGGGGACTGCGTTATATAGAACTTTCTATATCATCACCGGTTCAAAATTCTTCAGGAGCCATAACTGCTATTGCATTGATTTTAATTTTCCCTCAACAATTGGGAGCACTTAATATATTAGGTATTGTATTAATTACCGGCGGAGTTGTAGGCCTAGCAGTTTTAGAGAAAAAATTACAGACTGCCGCTCTTAAGGCAGAGAATGTATCGGTTGATCCTAAATATAAAATAGGAGTCCTAGCCATAACCTTCCCTATCCTATATGCTATACTTGATGCCATAGGAACTGCGGCGGACGGAATTTATCTTGACGAACTTAGCTTAATTAGTGAAGAAGCTGCCCTTTTAGCATATGAATTTACCTGGCTTTTATATGCTATTTTCTCTTTAATTTATCTTATAGCTATTAAAAAGCAAAAGTTCAATGTATTAAAGGAGCCGGTAAGAGCATCTGCAGCTATATTTGAAACTGCAGGACAATTTTTCTATGTATATGCCATGTCCAATAATGCAGTTATAGCGGCGCCCCTTATCGCCTCTTACAGTATAGTATCGGTTATTCTTTCAAGAATATTCTTAAAGGAAAAATTAAGTAAGCAGCATTATATTTTAATTATAATTGTAATGACCGGTATAGCAGTCCTAGGGCTAGCGGAAGAATTGTAATAAAATATTTGTACTTCTTTATATTATATTGTTTCTATAAAATATTTAAATCGGGGCTTGGCACTTATTAAAATAGTGCCACAGCCCCTTTTACTTTTATATAATATTTTTATTCACTTGCCTTAAAATTATAAATGGGTTTTATGATTTTAATTACCTCTGCAGTGTGTTCAATATTATTAAGTATATCAGTCATATCTTTATAGGCCATGGGACATTCATCCAGGGTATCATTACTTACCGAAGTGGTATAAATATCCTTCATTTGCTCTTTAAACTCTGAAAGAGTAAAGGTGTTTTTCGCCTCGATTCGGCTCATTAATCTGCCTGCACCATGGGGAGCTGAATAGTTCCAGTCTTCATTACCTTTTCCTACACAAATTAAGCTTCCGTCCCTCATATTAATGGGTATAAGTATTTTTTCACCAAGCTTGGCAGATACTGCCCCTTTTCGTAATATCATATCTTCAGTATCTATATAGTTATGTATGGTGGTAAATTGTTCTATAGGATCTAACTTCATTCCACGGATAATCTCATCGGCCATAGCCTTACGATTTAAACTGGCAAAGCGCTGTATAATCTGCATATCATGAATATAATCTTCAAACAAATCATCACTGACATAGGCAAGAGAATAAGGGATATTTGTAAGTTCCTGCTTTTTTAAATTGTCTATTGCTGACTGTAATTCTTTTTCCCTGCCACTTTGCTTATATTCAGCTATTAATTCTTCAAGGGCTTTTTTATCATTTCCATTCAGACGTTTATATCCCATATCTTGATAATACTTTGCCACTTCATTGCCCAAGTGACGGCTTCCGGAATGAATTACAATATATATATTTCCTTCCTCATCCTTATTAGCTTCTATAAAATGATTACCCCCTCCTAGTGTACCTATTGAATGAATTGCCCTATGGACATTAACTTTTTTATAGCAGCGAAGAAGGCTTAAGTCAATCTCATCATTGTATTTATGGGGCTTTTCTCGAATATTCCTTCCGGAGGGTATTTTTGAATATATTAATTTATCAAGTTTTTGCAGTTCTATATGCTTATTAGTAATTAGAATAGTCTCCATGCCGCAGCCTATATCTACTCCAACCAGATTTGGTACTACCTTATCTGATATAGTCATTGTAGTTCCGATGGTACAGCCTGCCCCCTCATGAACGTCAGGCATAATCCGTATTTTTGAGCCTTTTGTATATTCCATATCGCACAGTTGTTTAATCTGTGCTATGGCACCTTCCTCAATGGTATCAGTGAACACCTTTGCAGATGATACACTTCCCTTTATTTCTATCATTATGATTCTCCTTTTATTATTTTAGTTAGCTGTGACAGTAAATCCGTTCCGCCACCGACTGTAATATTACCAACATTTTCACATATCTTTTCAATATATTCAAGTTCCTTTAATTTATACAGAGTCTGATTCTCATCCATTAGCTTTGCAGTGTTAAGGATTATATACATAATCCGCTATTTGATCTCTATTTTCAAGTATCTCATCAAGGCGATATTTGCCTATGTATTCACGAAGTAAAAGCTGGACAGGTACATACATTTGTTCCATGTAATTCAAAAGGCATATTTACCGCTTATTAGGCAATTAGTAAACTTACCTGATGAAAGTAATAATTAATGAAAATCAAAGATTTTCAAGAATTTTAATAATATCACTTGCCTTTGGTGGACAGCCTTTAACATATTGCTCACATCCTGATGTACACTGTCCTACTCCAAGTCCTTTTATTTTTTTTCCTTTAAAACCTTGTCCTATTTTTATCCTGTCTCCTTTATACCTATCAAGCTTATCCAGGGCATATATAAGGGAGGCATAGCAAGCGGAACAGGCACTGTCCTCTTCTATATATTTACTTAAAAGGCTACCTATAGGGTTGGCTTTAATATTTACAAGGGGGCGATTTTGGCTATTCAATTCTATAATATTTGTTTCATCTGAAATATAATTTCCTAAACCATATTCCTTTGCAATACGCAGATGAACTATTTCATCCGGATCATATCCTATAAGTTGTGCTCCGTAAGAATCTAATAGTACCGGATCAAAACCAAGCATAATACGGTTTGCCACCACAGGATTCCCCCCCTCCTCAAAGGATAAATCCCCACATATTGAATCTACTATATGCAAGGAGGGACGAAGAATGGCATTTAGAGCCGCAATAGGCGTATGCAGTCCCAAGGTATGAAACCTTCTTTTTTCACTGTCGGGAATACATCCTTTTAAGTTCTTAAGGCAGCAAGTTAGGCCTGTCTGACAGTGGCCTTTAAGAACAGGGACATTAATTAGATAGTCAACCGCTAGGGCACTTTCACATACATTTAGCTGTATGCCTTTACTCTCTTTTCTTATGGCATTATCATGTTTGGTGTCTACAAGTTTTACCTTATATTTTTTGGCAAGGGCAGAATAACCGCAATTTTCAAACGCTTTCTGTGTACTATCACCTATCCAGGAGCCCTCAAGAATTATAATGTTTTTAATTCCTGCTTCCTGAAGATATTGTATTATCCCCTCAACAATTTCCGGATGGCTTGTAGCCCCCTCCTTAGCCGGCCGTGACACCACCAGATTTGGCTTAATACCAATTGTCATATCGGAATTTAAACCGGCTTTAATATTAGCTTCTTTCATTATTTCATATGTAATCTCTTGCAGCTTAGTACCATAGTTTATATATATAATTGACATTTTACACACATCCTTTTTACCCATATTGTTTTGCCTTATCTTTTATACTATCATAATTAATATTATCTGCATACCATCATATCTCATATATTTACATTATTTTATATCAAAAAACTATTTGCAAAATTTAAAAATATATGTTATCCTTATCATACTCAATAAAATAGAACAAGCAGAGTAGGATTATGTGCGTTAAGTGCCGGTTGAACGGGGAGTTGTCAGCCGGACGAAAAGGAAACTTGCGGTACATAGTTCGCATCCCGCTGCTACATTTAGATAACATAATCAAATATTTTTATTTGATATTATCTCTTTTTGTAGTGGGACAATTGCAAAGGAGGTAGTTTTTTTGCGTAAAATTTTAAAATCATTTAAGGACTCTTCAAAAGAACTAAAAAGTGTTAAATGCATCACCATTACAGCTATGTTTGGAGCAATTTCTATTGTATTGAACAGCTTTACAACGGTGATGGTAACAAAGTTTCTCAAGATTGGATTCTTTTCTTTTCTCCCCAGCCGATTAGTATACTTTCTGTTTGGCCCTTTGGTAGGCGGCCTTTTTGGTGCAGCTATGGATATACTTAATTTTATAGTTAAGCCTACCGGTACTTTTCATCCCGGGTTTACATTTAACGCATTAATAAGCGGTATTATATACGGAATTTTTCTATACAAAAAACCCGTTAGCATAACTCGTATCCTTGCCGCCAATATAGTGCAGATGATTATTGTAAGTTTTATTCTGGGAAGTTACTGGCTTACCCATTTAACCGGAATGACATTTTTACAACTGCTTCCCCCTAGGGCTCTTAAAGAATTGATTATGCTACCCTTTGAAACCTTTTTATTCTTTTTAATAATTAAAGGGGTAGAAGCAAGCGGAGTTTTAAAACTTGTATATGGCAAATAAAAGGATTTTTAATTATAAAACTTCCCAAATATATTTATTTTAAATAAATAATTTGCTAATCGTCTAAAGCATATGGTCCATATACTTACATATGCCAAGGAAAACATAAGGTATATAATTATAATAAATATAAATGCAAAACAAGTCACCATATATACAAACCCAGGGATGGCAACTATTAAAGTTAGTAAAATCATACCTATTGATAATGTTAAACTAGAGGCTAGAATTGTAATAAGTATTCCCTTTCTAAAAAGCAGACTACCAAGTACAATTCCAAGAATACCTGTGGCAAATAGAAATATTGCCCCTTCCTGTATACTTACTATTAATAGAATAAATAAGGAAGATGTAAAAACCCCTAGGCCAAGATAAACATTTATTAAGGCTGCCAAAGCTACAGGCAGGGTACTAAAAGGGCTAAGTATTAAGCCAATGATAGGTAAAAATACCGGTGCTGACTGTAATATTACTGTAATTGATGTTAATATACCACCTAAGCCTATTTGATAAACTAAGTTTATTTTTTTCAATAAACAACTTCCTTATTATTATGATATATTTATAGGTATGATTTTATATTTAAATATAAGAACTTGAATTAGAGATTCTTATTTATCTACAATAAAAAAAATGGAGCATATCACTGATATGCTCCATTTTTTTGCTTAGGACATCTTTTGTGCATCTAATCTATTTTAAATACACCCTCTCAATTCGCCCTCCTAGCCTGCTTAATAATTCATTTGTTATAGTACCTGCCTTTTTTGCCAAATTTGCAGCCAGTATTTCTTCCTTACCGTCTATACCAATTAAGGTAGCAATATCCCCTGTTTTGACCTTAGGCATATCTGTTACATCAATCAATAGCTGGTCCATGCAAATTCTACCGACAATTGGAACTTTAGTACCATGGATTAGTACACTACCGGTCCCGTCTGAAAGATTTCTGGGCAGACCATCTGCATATCCTAAGGGAAGTACGGCAATGCGACTATCCCTTGTGACATGTATATCTCTTCCATAACTAACCCCTTCTCCTTTTTCAACATTTCTAATAATAGCAATTTTGGATTTTAGGGATAATACCGGACGCAGTGATAAACCTATCCTTGTCCTATCTTCCCAGGTACTTAAACAACCATATAAAGCAATTCCTATACGGGCATAATCACAAGTTAACTGTGGATAATTCAATAACCCATAACTGCTTTGAATATGCACTTTCGGTATAGTAATGCCACTAAGCTCTAACCTATTTAACAATCCATAAAACTTGTCAATTTGCTCTTTTGTGAATTTTTCAGCTTCTTCATCTAGCTGATCAGCTACACATAAGTGAGTAAAGATACCAGTTACTTTTAACATATCCATATGAAAAACCTTTGATATCTTATCAATATCCTCAACCGGTATGCCCAATCTATGCATACCCGTATCTATCTTTATATGTACCTGTAGTGATTTTTTCTGGCTATTCAACATACAGGCATACTCATAGTCAATCACTGTCTGTATTAAATGATAATGATTTAATTCATTAGCCCTAGATACATCGGTATAACCAAGAATTAATATTTCTCCCTGTATCCCGTTCTTTCTAAGTTCTATAGCTTCATCAATTGTAGCAACGGCAAAAGCATCTACTCCTATCCTATTTAGATGCCTTGATATCTCTATGGCACCATGACCATAGGCATTGGCCTTTACAACTGCCATAAATTTACACCTTTTTGGCATAACACTTTTTAATTCCTTAACATTATGCTCTAAATTTCCCATATTAATTTCTATCCAGGAACGGCAAGTTTTTTTGCTGTTTTTATTTTTACTATTCTTAGGATAAGAGTCTTTTTTCTTATCCATATAATAAGCTATAATCACTGCAATAATCCCTGAACACAATGTTACTAAGATATAATGAATTATACTGTTATCAACTAAAATCGCCTTCATCCCTAAAAATTTTGCCCCTCCACGGATCATAATTATGACCATGGGATGTATTAGATAAATTAGCAAGGATATATTTCTAAATTCCTTACGACTGGATACTTTGTAACTAACAATAAGTGAAAAAAGAAAATACATACATGGTATCAGCATAAAATACATACTATCATGCCGCATAAGATTAAAATTTCTTAAGAGCAAAGCTTCTACCATCATAAGGGCGACAAATATATAAAGATATAACAGACCCTCTTTTTTCTTAAATTTATTAATATTTTTAGATACAAGACTGCCCAGTAGCAAAAATATAGGAGCAAAAAATATACCGTTACGAGTATAATCTGAAAAGATGAATATTACCTTGTATACATCTTTTATCACTGCAGATTTAGCTGCAATTTTATAATAACTGTCGCCGAATACACCAATAAAATATAAAATGCAAGATATTATAAAGGCTCTATTTAGAGACATATATTTAATCAATAAGGAAACTAAGGCTACCCCAAGTATAGCAGCAGGCAGATACCAAAGATGATAGATGGTACCATCAAATATAATATCTTTTATAATATTAAACAGTAAATTTTTCTTATAAAAATATCCTGCATAAAAATTAATAGGAATATATAAAACAATAGTTACTAGATATATAACTGATGTTTTCTTAAGAAACCTCTTGATTTTTTCTTCCTTAGCACTGCCATTTGAAAATAGGAAAAAGCCCGAAGTCATAAAGAAAAATGGTACAGCGACTCTTGCAATAACACGGGTAAGTATAAAGTCAGCTATATTACTTATAGAAGCCAGCGGTGAAGTATGTATTGCCACTATAAGTAAAGCTGCAATAATTCTGAAATAGTCAATTCCTCCGTATTCTTTTGTCTTTTTCACTTCTTCACCTCCATAAAGTAACTATAAAACCATCCACATTATTACCTGATATCTGATGAATAGCATCCTCCGGCAATTCTATGGACTTATAGGAGGTATCTACATAAAAAATTTCAACTGCTTGATTATATAGATAGGTTAGATAATGCTTTCTTTTATAAGGATATAATCTAATTAAATCTATATACTCCTCTAAGACCAGATTATACTTATTCATAATCAAGGAATGAGGGTAACCGACATATCTAAAGTGCCATGGCTCGTGTCCTATACCGGTAATTTCCTCCTTGCCTTTTTGGTACCTTTCAATAAAGCCATATAGGGGTGCTTTATTACGAAAATCATTACATATACCTTGATAGGGAAAATCCGGACAAATAAAATCTATATTGTCACGCTTTAAGGCCAGATCAACTGCCAAACCGGTTTGATGCTCACTATGATTTGGCAGGGCCACATATTTTTCAGTAAACTCCCTTCCATTATCCCTCAAGGATTTTTCATATATGCTCTGCTGCTTCTTAAAAGACCTGTAACCGCTTATAGGTACAATATTCTCCTGGCAATTAAGGGTAATAAACATATGACTTAAGACTGCTGCAGTAGTGCTTTCTAGGTATATATCCTGATTATCATCATCAATAGCCCTCATCAATATATCATCTTCAGATCTTACGATAGGGAAAAACTTATTAACTAATATAAGGCTGCCTTTATGAATATCATTTTTGTACAATGTAATAGTTTTCATTGTTCCATACCCAATTCTATTAATTTTGTAATCAGTTCATCAAATACTATACCAATACCTTTCATCATATTAGGATAACGGCTATGGGCTGTAAAACCAGGTATAGTATTAACCTCATTAAATACAATTCTCTTGTCAGGAGTTATAAACATATCTACCCTAGCAAGTCCCCTGCAACCGAGAATTTTATAGATACTGGCAGCCGTTTCTTTCACCTTATCTGCAGTGTCCCTATCAATGCGGGCAGGCATATGAATAAAAGATTTTTTAAGATTATATTTTTCTGTATAATCAAAAAATCCATCTGTAAGTTCTATCTCATCAATCTCCCCAATAATTAATTCATCATTACCCATGACGGCACAGCCCACTTCAAAACCGTCGATATTTTCCTCGATAATAACTTCATCATCATGCATAAAGGCTATCTCTACAGCTTTAGGTAAATCTTCTTTATTATAAACTTTAGTAATACCAAAAGAAGATCCGCTCTTTATGGGTTTTACAAACAAAGGATAGTTTAATTCTTTAGTTTTTTCAAAAAGTTCCTTATTATCATAAGGCCTTAAAAGAACTATAGCCTTTGGTACACTTATACCTAAGGTCTCGACAAGTCTATGAGCCCTATCCTTATCCATGCATAGGGCGGAGCTAAGAGTTCCACAACCCACTAAGGGAATACCGGCCAATTCAATCAAGCCTTGAACTGTTCCGTCTTCTCCGTTTTTTCCATGGAGTACCGGAAAGACCACATCTATTTTTAAATATTTTAATTCTTCCATATTAAATTCTATAAGCCCGGGATATTTACGATCAGTTGAAATCATAGCCGGTATACAAGCTTCCTTATCCTCATACCAGGTATCATTTTTTATCTTTTCAATATCCCCTGTATATCTAAACCATGAACCCTCTTTAGTAATACCTATCAAAATTGTTTCAAATAAATTATTATCTATATGTGAAATAATTGCATAAGCAGATTCAAGTGAAACAGGATATTCATCTGAACATCCCCCAAATATAATTGCCACTTTCTTCTTATTCATAGTAATCCTCCTTTAATCTTTTCGTTTGTGTATAAGGAAGGCAAATTAAAAGCACTCCCCAAAATATTTGGCCCTTTAATATTACCAAATTAGAGAGTGCTATTTTTGCGTTTTTCTATAAGAATTGTTAAATATTCTCTTAAGAAATTCTTACGAATTTCCTACGAAATATATGGCAGGGTAATCTCAAATTCTATGATATCGTTATCACTTTTTGCGTTAATTTTACCCTTATGAAGTTCAACTATTTCCTTGGCAATGGCAAGTCCTAGACCGGCTCCTCCGGTATTGGATGTTCTAGAGCTATCAAGTCGGTAAAACTGCTCGAATATTCTTTCAAGCTTCTCAGCAGGGATAGTATTACCGTGATTAGTAAATCTTATCTTGATGTCCCTACTATACTCTTCTACAGATATTTCGATAGTAGTTTGAGGAAAGCTATAATTAATAGCATTTCGAATTATATTGTCAAATACCCTCTGCATTTTATTAGCATCACATTTAATCATCAAATTATCGGAAACATTCAGTATATAACTTAAGTTTTTTTCTAAAAACATGGGCTTAAATTCAAAGGTAATCTGCTCTAACATGCGAGTAAGATTAACTTTACTTGTTTCTAATGTAAGGTCGGTAAGACTAAAACGGGTTATCTCAAAAAATTCATTGATAAGCTCCTCAAGCCGTTCTGCCTTCTCTAAGGTTATGGATAGATACTTATCCTTAAGTTCCTCCGAAATATCTTTCTCATCTCTTAATAAAGTTAAATATCCTATAACAGATGTAAGTGGTGTCTTAAGATCATGGGCCAGATATACCACCAAATCATTTTTTCTTTGTTCTGCCTCCTTTGCTGCCCGCTGATTTTTTTGAATATCCATTTTAATCTCATTCATCCGATATTCAACTTCTTTTAAATCTGATGGCAGCTCAATTAATTCGTCCTCCGTATTATATATAACTTCCGTAGCCTTAATAATATTATCCAAATACCCCATGGTTCTAATCCAGTAATAAAGAAAAATAATTAAATAACCAAGTCCCATTACTAAGATAAAAAATAATATATAATTATCATCAATAGTGTTTAGAATTCTATATAGTAAGTCATGTTCATACCAAATAAATAAACCTAAAAAATTCTTGGCTACAATAAACAAGGTAATAACGGCTATGGAGTATATTATAATAGTAGCAAAAAAACGAACTAATATACGGAAGGATAATGCCCGCTTAAAATTAGTTTTCTTAGCTTTTCTTTTACTCAATCTGATATCCTACCCCCCATACCGTCTTAATAAACTTTGGATTCTTATATGAATCATTCATTTTTTCCCTTAATCTTCCGATATGAGCCATAACTGTATTATTATTATTCAAAAACTTTTCTCCCCACACAGCCTCAAAAAGCTCCTCAGAAGAAACTACCTTCCCTCTCTTTTCACATAAATACCATAAAATCGAAAATTCAATGGGAGTAAGATTAAGTGGCTTTCCATAAAGAGTACAATTATGGGTATCCTTATTAATCACCAAACCTTTAAAGTCAAACTCATTATTTAAAGGCAGGTCACTTCCTCCTTCAGATTGATTATATCTCATATACCTTCTTAACTGAGTTTTTACCCTGGCAACAACTTCTAAGGGATTAAAGGGTTTAGTAATATAATCATCAGCCCCAAGAGTCAATCCCATAATCTTGTCCATATCCTCAACTTTAGCAGTTAACATAATTATAGGAAAGAAATAATGCTCTCTTATTTTCTGACAAATCCTAAAACCATCAATATCGGGAAGCATAACATCAAGTATAGCCAAATCTAATTTATTATTTTTTATACATTCCAAAGCCTCGTAACCAGAGTAAAATTTATAAACCTGGTAGCCTTCATTTTTCAAATACAATTCAACCAAATCTGCTATTTCTTTTTCGTCATCAACTATTAAAATACTCTCACTCATAATATATTACTCCTCAATAATATAGTATAAAAAACTTAATATTTTTCAAAATAAGACTTTATATAGCTAAATATAACATCACACTAATCTTACCAAAGAGTTAAAGCCTTGTCCAACATTTTGATTCAATGAAATATTAAGATTTCTTTAAATCCATCTTGCTATCTTACATTTATTTGTTAATGGTTTGTTTACATATTATTCACAGAATGTTTACGACATCCGCTATCATTACCATCATAGTCTATAATAGAAATAAGCTAAAAGGAAAAGATTATGTTGGATAGATTAAGCCTTGGATTACAACCGATAGTACATAATTTAAACCTTCCTACTGTAATTAAGACTACTATTTTTCCCGGTGACCAGGAAGAAACTTTGATGATTGCAACCCAAGTCGGTGAGATTTTTTACATAAGAAATAATACCATAGGTACTTTTTTAGATATAAGACAAAATATTCTTCAACTAGGTACTAATGGAGGATATGATGAGCGTGGACTGTTAGGATTAGCTTTTCACCCTAATTTTCGATATAACGGCTTATTTTACCTTCACTATTCCTTAGCTGATTCTGAGGGACCAGGTGCTCTGCCAGGAGGCTTTAGTCCAAATCCCTGTGATGAAAATACACTAAATCTTAGATGGACTGACAGGGAAAACAGATATGATCATATAGATACGGTAGAAGAATGGATGCTGCAAAATGAAGGACAACCGATTAAAAGACGGACATTACTTAATATAAGAAGGCCATTTGCAAATCACAATGGAGTAAACAGCTTAAACTTTTCTCCTGAAACCGGAAGGCTTGTTCTAACTATCGGAGACGGAGGCTTAGGTTATGATCCTTTTAATTTAGCCCAGACTGATAATGAGATAGCAGGTAAAATTATCGAAATCGATGTTGATATGGACCTATTCATAGATAATATGCCGGTTGTAACCCGTTTTAGTGAACTTTCACTGCAGGTACTAGAAAGTCTTACAGTTATTGCAAAGGGTGTTCGTAATATTCCGGGAATATCATATCAATTTTTTAATGATCGCTATATAAAATATGTCGGAAATGTGGGTCAGGATTTGGTTGAATCTATATTCGCCTTTATCTATTATAGACCGGTACCGGCAACCGATATTGTTAAGTCTTATATTATGAATTCATCCTCTAATCAAGAAGGCTTTATTAATCTTGGATGGAGGGGGTGGGAAGGTGATCTTCCCACATCATTAATTAGGCCCTGTGACAGTAATTTGAATCAGAAGATAATAGCTTATTATAATGAAGCAATTACAATCTCTACCAAACGTATATATCCACTTTGCTGCTATTATCATCAGGACCCTAGAGTGGATAAATTTCAAGGAAGAGCCCTTACAGGAGTCCAAGCATATATGGGAAATGAAATTCCAAGTTTAATGGGAAGCTGTGTATTTACTGACTTTGCAAGAAGAACAAACACAGTATCTCCTCCCCGTGGGGTTTTGGCTTATACTTGGTTTACACCTGAATGTCAAATGAATGAATATTATATGATTGATATTGATTATGATTTTGGTAACGAAGCAGCTTTTTTTACCTGCCTTGGTTCGAATATTAATCAAACTAAATTATATTTGGGGGTATATGGTTCTGCAAATGTGACCGATTTAAATCGGGGTTCGGTGTATGAGATTGTGAAGTTGTAAAATGTATAGTACTGTTTGTTATTCAAATATCATCTATTGTTAATTCTTTATATAATTAACTTAAAAAAACCACGCACCCGTAAAGGGTGCGACTATTCCAAACGGAACTAGACCTAAACACACCATCAATTTCAATCCACGCACCCGTAAAGGGTGCGACACTGAGCCAGCTTTTTTCTTATTGCATATAGCTAAATTTCAATCCACGCACCCGTAAAGGGTGCGACGATAAAATATTGTCTATTCAATCCGGTAATCACGAATTTCAATCCACGCACCCGTAAAGGGTGCGACGATACCAGTAACAGAGAGATTACCAAAAGAAGATGATTTCAATCCACGCACCCGTAAAGGGTGCGACGTGGTGAGGAGCAGGATTTAATTTTGGATAAGGCGATTTCAATCCACGCACCCGTAAAGGGTGCGACTAACCGAACTCCTCACTACATACAAGGATTTCAAATTTCAATCCACGCACCCGTAAAGGGTGCGACTACAGAAACAAAACAAACATTTAAAATTAAAAAAATTTCAATCCACGCACCCGTAAAGGGTGCGACTAACAAAGAAGTAAAGATGTGGCAAAAAGAATTAATTTCAATCCACGCACCCGTAAAGGGTGCGACTACTCAGGCGGGAACTTAACAAATTGAAGGGGGTATTTCAATCCACGCACCCGTAAAGGGTGCGACATCCATGTACTTAATTAGATTATATATACAGTATAATTTCAATCCACGCACCCGTAAAGGGTGCGACGATGGCACCGCTTCGGCGGTGTAATGCTACCCAGATTTCAATCCACGCACCCGTAAAGGGTGCGACGTAGGCGTATCGCTAACATGTGACATCTGCGGAATTTCAATCCACGCACCCGTAAAGGGTGCGACTATTTACAATTTATATATGTCCTTTAAATTTTTGGATTTCAATCCACGCACCCGTAAAGGGTGCGACCCGACTTTGGACGCTCTGCCTGGCAGCATTGACGGATTTCAATCCACGCACCCGTAAAGGGTGCGACAACGAAAACCTTAAAAGGCTAGCACAGACACAGGCTATTTCAATCCACGCACCCGTAAAGGGTGCGACCACTTCCTGATTGCTTAAATGCCATACTACTAGGAATTTCAATCCACGCACCCGTAAAGGGTGCGACAGCCAACATTTTGATATATTCATCTTTTTCATACTATTTCAATCCACGCACCCGTAAAGGGTGCGACATGACTCTATTGCCTGACATTATGAGTATTGCTATTTCAATCCACGCACCCGTAAAGGGTGCGACAGTATCTCATTTATAATATTTTCAATACCAACTTCTATTTCAATCCACGCACCCGTAAAGGGTGCGACTGTTTTGGTATTGTGTTTATAATTTTTAAAATTATATTTCAATCCACGCACCCGTAAAGGGTGCGACTAAGGCTTACAGAGAAGAACAACAAAAGCAACTAATTTCAATCCACGCACCCGTAAAGGGTGCGACCATCATACGCTGTTTTTTCGCTTGCATAAGCTTTTTTTATTTCAATCCACGCACCCGTAAAGGGTGCGACCGGACTATCCCAAGAAAAACTGCTTACACTCATATTTCAATCCACGCACCCGTAAAGGGTGCGACACCTTTATCCGTAAATTTACCGGAGTCAACTAACTATTTCAATCCACGCACCCGTAAAGGGTGCGACATAATCTCAGGTGCACGCTTAAATACTAAAAATATATTTCAATCCACGCACCCGTAAAGGGTGCGACAAAAAAACAATAAAACCTATAATTAAGTTAAAAAAATTTCAATCCACGCACCCGTAAAGGGTGCGACGGAGATTGACTAGACCCAGGCGAATAGACCCCCGGATTTCAATCCACGCACCCGTAAAGGGTGCGACGGTTTAATTGTTTATACTGGCAGGCAAGGCAGAGATTTCAATCCACGCACCCGTAAAGGGTGCGACGATTGTAAAATACCACGTACAAAGCTAATGCCTTTAATTTCAATCCACGCACCCGTAAAGGGTGCGACCAGTACACTGAGTTCTTATAGGTTTTGCCAAGAGATATTTCAATCCACGCACCCGTAAAGGGTGCGACGGTCTCTTTTTTATTCTGTTTTTATAAAGGCGTCAGATTTCAATCCACGCACCCGTAAAGGGTGCGACGTTGTCAATTAATCTAATGTAAAATATACAAAATTTTTATTTCAATCCACGCACCCGTAAAGGGTGCGACTCTAGGTAAAATCTGTTACCAAAAGCGTGTTCACTATTTCAATCCACGCACCCGTAAAGGGTGCGACTCGATAGATATTTTTACATCATCACTGCTAACCTGATTTCAATCCACGCACCCGTAAAGGGTGCGACAGCCCATTTTTTCAGTTGGTTGCTGAAAAACTGCAATTTCAATCCACGCACCCGTAAAGGGTGCGACTTATGCAGGTTATCATCCACCTTAAATGAGTAATTAATTTCAATCCACGCACCCGTAAAGGGTGCGACCGCATTATGATGCCTGGTGACATTTTGACAGATTTTATTTCAATCCACGCACCCGTAAAGGGTGCGACTGTTGGAATTGAAACAGCAGGTGTGGACAAGGCGATTTCAATCCACGCACCCGTAAAGGGTGCGACGGGGCAACCTCTATGGAACAATTTATTGGCGGTATGATATTTCAATCCACGCACCCGTAAAGGGTGCGACCCTAGTCCCCCAGTGGCGTAAGCTGTCACCCCACCTTATTTCAATCCACGCACCCGTAAAGGGTGCGACTAACATCAAACTGCTGTGTGTTATCTGCGGACCTAATTTCAATCCACGCACCCGTAAAGGGTGCGACCATACTTCCTGGGTGTATAGCTAATTCGCCTGTGATTTCAATCCACGCACCCGTAAAGGGTGCGACTATAAAGATTACCTTCAAAAATATCCTGCAACATATATTTCAATCCACGCACCCGTAAAGGGTGCGACGTGACAACACCGCCATCTGGTGTTGCACCGATTATTTCAATCCACGCACCCGTAAAGGGTGCGACCTGGCGGGTTTGAGGTTGACGTGTGTTCTCAATCACAATTTCAATCCACGCACCCGTAAAGGGTGCGACCATGACCGAAAAGATGAAACCTACCAACAAACAAAAATTTCAATCCACGCACCCGTAAAGGGTGCGACACGCAAGAAGAACAGGCTGAGAAAGAATACTTAATTTCAATCCACGCACCCGTAAAGGGTGCGACGTTTTTACTATATCACATGGATAATGCGGATGACAATTTCAATCCACGCACCCGTAAAGGGTGCGACGATAAGCAACAGAAAAAGACTTCGCTATCGACTAGATTTCAATCCACGCACCCGTAAAGGGTGCGACAAAAACCTTTGAGACGACAGGCGGCTTGATCAAAATTTCAATCCACGCACCCGTAAAGGGTGCGACCTTTTAGTTCTTTTTCTATAACCGCCTGTGCCGCTAATTTCAATCCACGCACCCGTAAAGGGTGCGACCTGGTTTGGTGCTGTGGGTAAAGAAGCAATAATATTTCAATCCACGCACCCGTAAAGGGTGCGACATTAAAACGGTATTCACCTATATTATATAACTTGCTTATTTCAATCCACGCACCCGTAAAGGGTGCGACCTTGCATTAACAGTGGTTTTTTCTTTTATATCTTATTTCAATCCACGCACCCGTAAAGGGTGCGACGCTTTAACCTGATATTTAATACCCAACCCAAGTGTATATTTCAATCCACGCACCCGTAAAGGGTGCGACCTTTAACCTGATATTTAATACCCAACCCAAGTGTATATTTCAATCCACGCACCCGTAAAGGGTGCGACTAACATCAAACTGCTGTGTGTTATCTGCGGACCTAATTTCAATCCACGCACCCGTAAAGGGTGCGACAATTTGCGGTCGGTTTCAGTCCATGAAGATATCTGATTTCAATCCACGCACCCGTAAAGGGTGCGACCATATTACACGCAATAAAACGTTATGAAAAAACTGGGATTTCAATCCACGCACCCGTAAAGGGTGCGACATTAAATGTAATGATTTCACTTGTTTTGATATTTGATTTCAATCCACGCACCCGTAAAGGGTGCGACCTTGCTTAGTACTCTTGGTATTTCATTTAACCATAATTTCAATCCACGCACCCGTAAAGGGTGCGACGGGCAGAGAATGGATTGGGAGGGATAGCATGGAAATTTCAATCCACGCACCCGTAAAGGGTGCGACAGTGTCCTTAACATTGTTAATAGTTTGCGTAATGCCAATTTCAATCCACGCACCCGTAAAGGGTGCGACTGTCCTGCAATAAAACTATATTATAAAATGTTTTGATTTCAATCCACGCACCCGTAAAGGGTGCGACGGTATACAAATGGGTAAAAGTGCAACAATCTCATCTAATTTCAATCCACGCACCCGTAAAGGGTGCGACATGAGACAGAGATAGGTAAGCTGCTTCAGCACATATTTCAATCCACGCACCCGTAAAGGGTGCGACGTAGCAAGAGACAAACAAGGTGAGCCAATACTAGATATTTCAATCCACGCACCCGTAAAGGGTGCGACAATGGTATTGGAATGATACAGATGGGTTTGACCTAATTTCAATCCACGCACCCGTAAAGGGTGCGACACGGTATATGTATCGAGTGCAAGATTGAATTGTGATTTCAATCCACGCACCCGTAAAGGGTGCGACGACGATATAGAAACATGCCTTTTATGAGGGCATTTAATTTCAATCCACGCACCCGTAAAGGGTGCGACAGCTAGATATTGTGCTAAATTAATAACAACTAACTAAATAACTCTATTTCATTTTAATATTCAAAATATCTTTCGACAAACTAGTATAACTTTTGCTTAAAATTATTATATATCTAGTGCGAAACCTCTTAGAAAATTATGTTCACTTCACCTTCGCACTATAGTATCATAGGGTCATCTACCTTATATGTTTGCTTTGCACCAATATGCTTTACTTTTTTATCGTAGTTTTCGCCAAGTCGATAAAATCGAAGACTATCTACATTTTTATCAATAATCTTTAGCAATTTATGTTGTAATTCGCGATACTGAGCCTCATTAACCTTACATTCGAATACTGAATTTTGTACCCTTTGACCATAATTTATACATACTTTTGCAACTTTTCTTAATCTTGCTTGGCCATTTAATGATGTTGTATTAATATCATATGTAATAAGTATATACAACATATTCACCTCTATTTCCAAAAGAAAGGCGGATATTCATTTAAATCACCTCGTAAATAACGTGCTAACAACATAGATTGGGCATAAGGAACCAATCCCCAAGGTATTTTTTCATCTAAAAATGGATGTTTTAACTTCTCTTGTTTCCTTTTCTGCCATTCACTAAGTATTTTCTTTCTCGCCTCATCTTTAATTAACACCGCCCCATTGTCATTAATAATAAAGTCTTCAAATTTAACTTGCTGCCTATTGATTAGCGAAAGGACAAAACGATCAGCAATTGGTGCACGTAATTCTTCAATTAAATCCAATGCTAGTGAAATGCGACCTGGCCTATCTTGATGCATGAAACCAACATAAGAATCAAGTCCCACCGTTTCAAGGGCGCTAGCTATATCATTACTAAGTAAGGTATAGGCAAAAGATAACAGACTATTTACAGGATCTTGAGGCGGTCTCTTATTTCTACCATTAAAAACAAATTCCTTTTTCTGATTTAATATTAATTCATTAAAGCCTTGAAAGTAGCAAACTTGAGCCTTACCTTCAAAACCCCTTAAGGAATCTAGTTCAGTACATGTTTTTACACAATTCATATATTCAGTCAGCTGATATGATATATTTTTTAACAATTCTCCTTGTATGCGCAATGGATATTCTCTTATGTAACGTTCAATCAACCACTTTTGGTTATAAATCTTGCCTAGTATAAAATTTATGGATATTTTTACACATTCAGCATCATCCATTGAAACTTTATATTGTTTTTTTCTGAGAAGAACATTCCCATAACTTCTACCTACCACTCTTGCTCGAAAGCGCCCATTAGGTGTTAAAAAACATATAGATATATGATTATCTACACATTTTCCCATAAGTTGAGGACTCATACCTAGATTAGAGAAAAGTACGATGCTTTCTATATTATGTAATGGATATCGTCCTATTGTTTGATTATCTTCTTTAATTACAATGTTTTCACCATTTAATGACAAATACGCGTTTGGTCTTGTAATATATAAAGTATTTAGGAGTTGTCTCATTCATTTATCCTCCTCTGAATATATAAAGTGACATTCTTTTCTTCATTAAGACCAGGCATACAAATATTATTTAGAGAGCATGTTCTGCATTTCTTTCCTGTTCTTACTTTAGGAGTTATTCCTTTATCCATATAATAATGCATCTCCGTTACAATATCGTATAGTCTCTTTCTCATAGCCTCTGTAAAAATCACTTCTTGTCTTCTTCTGATCTCAAAATAAAACATATAGGCTTTTTCTATTTTAGTCATCAACATTTCTTCAAGACATATTGCTTGGGCTAGAAGCTGAAGAATATCACTTTCATCTTCTTTAGGTTTTCCCCTTTTGTACTCTACAGGATATACTTTATATGTATTATTATATTTCGGTAAATATATACCTTCTGAAGACAATCTTAATTCCACCACATCGCACTTTCCGGTAACACATAATGACTTTGACTTAACTGGTAATGCATGTATAGTAACTAAATCTTTTCTACTTTCTTTTATGCTGCCATCATCTGCTCGTTCATGTAGCAATATACCGTCCATGGTAAAAAAATTCTCTTCCCATTGCTGCTCAACATGAATTAAAGCCCATTGGCGCTTACAAAAGATAAAATGTTGAATACCAGAAATTAATAAGTAATCATCTTCTTTATATTCCTTCAATAACCTCCACCTTCAACCCTTTTTCTTTATATTTGGATAATTCAATTTCATTAAGCTTAATTACATAGTCATCATAGGTCGTAGGCTTTATAACTCCTTCTTTAAGCTGGTCTTTTACAAGATTATGTATTTTTGCACTAGAAGCAACCCCAAGCTTTCCGGGATGTGTAAACCAATATATCGATTTTACTTCCATACTACCTTCAGGTCTTGCTGATGAAGCATCATTTACAAATAATGTACGTAATGCTTCTTTTATTTTTTCAGCATCTTCAATTGTAAAACCCGTTTTTTCAGCAAAGTAAGGATTAATGCTTCCTTTAATCTTATATACTCCAAAATCTACATAATGTTTTGTTCCCATGGTATCAGATGACTTTCCGCCCTCAGCTTTAATCATACCATTGGTACTTCTTGTAATCTGCATACTAATTATATTTACAGGACTTAAACTTTTTGCCATTGATATTGATACAGGTCCTCGTATTCCTATCGAGCGATTTTGAAATGTTACAACCTGTCCAAAACTTCTTACGTCAATCCAAAGTTCGCATGATTGGGTAAATACGGTTTCATCATCATCTTTGCCTTTCTTAAAAACATTGTTAAATCGTGCTTCTAATGATTTTAAATCATCTTCAATTCGATCATTTGATTGAACAAATATTTTTTCTCCAGCATCCTGTAAGCGATTACGTATTTTTCTCTTAATACATACATCACTAATCTCACCAAAACCGTCATAATCATTTCTAGGCATATTTCCGTTTAACGGATCTCCATTCGGATTTGCATGATCAACTGTAAAAAACATAACAAAATCAATTTTGTTTTCCAACTTACCCATTAATATACCTCCTTCATATTCTCTAATACTTCATCTTTCTTGTCTTCAGATTTTTTCTTATATAAGTCCTGCTTCTGAGCGTAATATCCAAATACAAAGTCTTCATTTAGAGGATTGTTTTTCTCATTGTCAAAGTTCTCGTTCCCTGATAAGTCATTAATAATTTTTCCAATTAGACGTTCATAATAAATGTAGCTACTAGGCTTACCTTTTTGCAAACGCTCCTTATATGGTCTAATCTTTTCTTCCAGAATCATTAATGTTCTGGCAGGCGTCTTAGTATATGCTGTCCACAGTCTTTCTGCATTTGTCGAACGATTTCCAACTTCATTAGTACCGCTATACAAGGTATCCGCCTCAAGTTTCTCATAAATAGCAAGAAGTCGACCATATAAATAACTTCTGTCTTTATTGTTCTCCTCTAACATTTCCTTCACCTCATCTTTCAATTTATAATCTAACTTATATTTTTTTAATAATGAACAACCTACTTGCACAATGGAACTCCATGTCTTTCCATAAGAACTCCTTTTGCAAAGGTTATTGAACATCCTATTAACCAGATCCAAAGGTATCTTTTTTCCATCAATAATACAAGGAATCAGACGTTCAATTGTTTTTACCCGCATTTTCTTGTTATTACATACAACTGTTGTCCTATTTTTCTCTTCTGTTTCAGTACCCAATATATAATCAGCTATAGTATAAATAGATGGACTTTGCTGTACAATTTCTTTTTGTCTAGCACTATAAAATCCCCATTTGGTTGAATGGTACCAAGCCTCAACACGTTTATATAAATCTGATCTATATAACTCTCTAAAATATTTTATTGAAACTCTTCCATTGCTTATCTTATCTATAATCATTACATAGAATTTGCTCTCTGGAGGAATAAACCTATCTCTACCAGTTAGATAATTATTAAGATTTTTTGATGTGTTTCCACCTAAAGATATAGACTCATCTTCATATTCTTCCAAGTCTAAGTCCTCGTCATCGTATGTAGTTATACCACCTGTTAACTGTAATCCATTACTATTTGATATATCATCAGAAAACCAATTGATAAGATAGCTGTTTTCTCCAATCCATCTTGAATTGTTTTTATTTTCAAGAAAATATTTAAGCATCAGATGAATCTTTTGAGATGTTTCATACCCTATACTAATAACTTCATCACCGGTACTAAACCTACCGTAATATGTTTCTTTATTATTACTTATTGATATTAATTTTGCATTGCCCATAATACCACGGTGTGATTTCACACAATATGTAAATTCTTTAGAAATGTTACAATACTTTTTGTCATTATCCATGTTTAAACTTCTTACATATGATATATAATTATTATGTAATTGCCTATCGGTAGTTACAGACAGATTCTTATGAAAGGCATCACGATGTTCTATGAGAAAAGTTATAAATATTTTTTCAGGTTTCCATTCCTTTACTTTTTGATTTTCATCCATGTAATGAACTACATTCTTATCATCAATACTATAATCGTTCACTCCAAATATTTCTTTTATTACATCATCTAAAATGGTTTCTTTTATTATATAATTATATATTGCTTCAAATGTAATGTTAATATTCCCCTGAACCATATAATCTTTCCATGATTTTATTTCCTTTATATATAACTTATGTTTTTCAGAATTAATTTCTTTAGTTAGATAGGACAATTCATCACATAAAGGATGGGGAGCATATCCATTTGATCTTGCAATTGAACGTTCAGTAACCGGAAATATAATATATTTATCTTTTGGCACCCAATCAGCCTTAATAAATTCTCCCTTTGTTGACAAAGTTATTTGGATTATGTCTTTTCCATCTGATTTCTTATTGGAATGATATAGTGGAAGTAATATTGTTTCCTCTTCTATATTCTCCGACCTATCAACTAAATTTGCATCAAGAGCAATATTATAAGTGTCATACAACACCTTTAAGCCACTCACTGATTCATCACCTCCTCCCACTCTTCACCTACATCTTTCATTGAATCTGAATCAAACATTTTTATGGAATAATTTCTAAGTTGTTGCTGTATCTCACATTCTTCTGGTCGTATAAAGTTAATTATTCCGTTATTCATAGCAATATTAGTAAAATTGGATGTCAAATTATTAGCTGTGTCCTCATTATAAGCTTCATCAGGATATACAAAAGAGTGAAACATTATTCCAAAAGATATTTGCTTCCCCTCAAAAGGAGTTATTGCATTTATAAATTCGTTTTCATTTATTTTTTCAACATAACCGAAACACTCTCTGGCTCCAAGAAAGATATCTCTTCTTCCTCCTCTTTCTAGTGATCTTAAAAATATTTGCTCATGCTTTTTTTCATTTCTGTCATATGCAAGTTCATGCCTTAATTCATTCCATTCAAAATGTACCTTAACTAAGTAGTCAACATTCTTTAGATAGGTATAGTAGTTTAAATCTTTTTTACCGTTTTTTAAAAAAGCTACAACTCCCTTAGTTTCAGTTTGAATAGGTTGTAATACCTTTACTGCATCTACATAATATTGTATAGTAGGTTTCCAGTAAATCTGTTCTGTAATACCTTTTAAGGCTTGATAAGTCGGTATCTGATAAGTAAATTTTTCACCTCCTCCCTTTGTTACCGGATCTGTAAAAAGAGCATAATCTCCAAATAATCGATAATAAAATGGAGATGAACGAAACTTTTCACTCATAAGAGTTCCCTCCTTAAACAATAAAATCTGCTAAGCCTTCAGTTACAATACCTAATTTTTCATCATAATAGTGCTTGTCCAATAACCATATCTGCCCATCTTTGACTTTGTCCTTAATTATATTCTGAACATACCCTTGTAGCTTCTCATTAAAATAAACATTTACTGTGGTTCTCTGAAGTTTTTTTAGTAACTTAGATATCTCATAACTATCCCTCTTTTCTATTGCAATTAGTAATTGTTCAATTAAATCTTCATTTTTATAATAAACAATCACTCCCACAGTATCATGCTTAATTAATTCAAAATTATCAGCTGCTTCCCGGAATGCCTGTGCTAATCTAAATGGATATTTAGTGTAATGATATTGTTCATATGCTATTCTCATACTTTTATTAATGCTTAGTTGTTCAATCATGTTATCGCCATCTTTTCTTTGGCAATAACTCATTTTCTTCTCATTTTCTATATAATATTTGTTAAAATAATATGACTTTATCTCATCTAGAGATATTTGCTCTTCATCATTTGCTATGCTAATGCTACGAATTGCTTCCTCTGAGGCAGTAACTGTTTGCCTAATATCCTGTAAATTCGCCAGATTTTCCATATCATAATTAATAATATAAATTTTTCCTTGTATATATTGGCCGTCCTTAGTTAGTTTACCTTCTCTGTTACAACGTCCGGCACATTGAACAAGGCTATCTATACCGGCCATTGATCTATAAACACAATCAAAATCTAAATCAACACCTGCTTCAATTAGTTGTGTACTTATACATATTAATTTTGTCTTTGAATTTCCATTGCGATTTTTAATTAAGATCTGCTTTACTTCATCAATTATTTCAAGTCGATGTGCTGCACATAGATTAGTCGTAAGATATACTATTTTTTCATTTGTCATTTGATTAGAAAATTCATCATATAAAGTTCTGACTGCTTTTTTAGTATTTAACACAATGAGACAACTATCAAAATCCCTAAGAGTTTTTTCTACATGTTGTATAATATCATAAGTCGACATCTTCTTCCTAGCATCACTACCAGTTAAATTATAATATACTACCCTGTCAAAACATGTCCTCTTAATTAATTTTTTTTCAATAATTTTAAAATTATTATTGTTTAAATCTCCATAATATACCGGATATTTTAATGCTTTACTGTTTAAGATTGGTTGTGTTGCCGTACAATGTACAATATTACAATGCATTATATTTTTCATAAAGTTCATCATTAAATTAAAATTATAAATTGCCTTTAATGGCAAACTCTGTACTTCATCAATAATAATTACAGAGTCAATTAATTTACAAAACCTTCTGATTTGACTTGCTTGTCCTTTAAATAGAGTATTGCAAAATTGAACCATGGTAGTTAATATTATAGGCGCTTCCCAGCTTTCCTTCAGATAGCTTAACATACGGTGTTCTACGTCATACTTAAATTGCTCATCATCCTTTCGCTCTTCTAAAAGTATATTACTATGGTGCTCCAATACAATAGTATCATTAGATATAATGTTTTTTATTTCATTGGCATTTTGTTCTAACACTGATAAAAATGCTGTTATATAAAAGATTCTCTTTCTATTATAATTCTTGGCATTAGTAAGGGCATATCTGAGTGATGTTTTTGTCTTTCCTGCTCCTGTAGGCATTTCTAATTGAAATATCCCTTCTTTATAATTGGATGCAAATTGTTTTGCAACTTTTGACATTTCTGTTCTTGTATAATTTAATTCCGATGGCTTATCAACATTTTCATAATCCCTATAAATCATCTCAATCTTAGAATAAGCTTCATTCCAAATACTTTGAAGTTCTTCTTGATTCCATACTTTCTGCTTTTCTGCCTCAAAAACATTGGCTGAATCGTATATATCTGCCTCCTTAAGAATTGATAAGCATAAGCGTACAAAACAAGATATGTAATAATTAAATTCATGTAAATATACTTTTTTTGATTCTGCCAATGGATTTGATTTAGCCATTTGCTTTAACTTATTAAAGATTACATTGAATTCTTCAAATCCTCTCCATATCAATTCATCCATACTATAGTTTTCATTCTGAATCAAATAGTTATTGAAATAATTATAATAATTTAGAACATCATCATTAAAATGATATGTAACTTTTGAATCATATTTCAGTCTTTCAAAAGATTTATTCTTTATATTAATTGTGTCTATCACATCAAAAAGTCCATGGTGAGATTGAATAAGATAAAGGATTATCTCTTTATAATATTGAAATTTAACAGTATTATAATATTCTTCATATTCTTTAGTATCAGATAATATATGTATCCACAGTTTTGCTCCGGCTGATGAATGGTCCACTTTTTTATTACTACTTCCGTTAAGATATGTCTGAAAATTTCTATCAGCTTTACCCATGTCATGTAATAACCCCACATGCATCATTAGGTGTTTAATACCAATTAAATCTCCTATCTGACTGGCTATCTTTCCTACTGATAGTAAATGCTCTGTTAAGCTTTGACTTTTCACTTCACCAAGTTCATTTTCTTCTTTACGGGCTAATACATCAAAAAACATACGCTCACCCCTCCTGGCAAAACATTGCTAACATCTACATTATATCATAAATTTATACATATTAATACTTTAACTCCATAGTTTTACATTTATTTAGGCTTAAAAAAAATGTTGCAATACTTATTTGCAACATCTTTTAAAACCATATCTATTTTTCAAATCATAACTTATATATGATACACTTCAAGTTCACAGTTCTTCAAACTATACTGTGCAAATTCTTCATTACTAATATTATCAAAGTATGTACGAATTACTCTACAAATACCGTTATGAGTTATAATAAGAACATTCCCGTCAGAATATTTCTCTATAATTTCATCCAAGCAATTATAAACCCTCTGGGCCACTTGAAAATATGACTCTCCCTGGGGATACCGAGTGAAGAAATTTCTCTTTTCCATCTGGTACACTTCACAAGTTCTGTCACGGCCCTCAAAAGTGCCAAAATCCATTTCCATAAGTCTATCATCATATTTTATTTCAACATTCAAATTCTCACATACTATATTTGCAGTCATAGCAGCTCTTTGTAAGGGAGAAGCAATAACATACTTAATAGGATATGGTATATTATCTCTCAATTTTTTTGCTTGCATAATACCGGTTTCATTTAAAGTTATATCCGTCCTACCTAATATCATGTTTTTTCTGTTCCATTCCGTCTCACCATGCCGTGTAACTAATAATTTCATTTTATCCTTCCAATCTATTATGTAAATTTGAGTAAAATAAAACCACTTAAAATAATAATCAAAATATAAACTATTAGTTTGATTATAACATACTCTTATAATAATACAAAAAATTAAAATTTACTTTAAATCAATACCGGCATGCTTTATAGCTTCTTTTGTTCCACAATAAACCGTATTATCTACTAATATTTTAAATTTAGTTTGGTATCTATCCCAATAATTAAAAACTTCTTTAGCCGAACTATAATCTTCCCCCCAAAAACCTGCAACAAATTCAGAATCCTTTTCTGCTATAATCACATAACCTTTATGCTTTACAGCACCTACTTGAACTTTATCACCTTCAGTTATTACATATCCTGCTTTCTGTAAATTATTTAACATCTCATCTGCTGTAGGCCAATCTTCTGTGGATTGTTCACATGCAGTAAGTGCTATCATACTAACAATAAGTACTCCTATTAATATAATTTTTTTCATAATACTCATCTCCTAATTTACTTTTCATAAATTAATATTAGCAGCACTTTTACTAATATAAAATATAGTTTCTATTATTGCAGATGATGATACCACATTTTACTTGTTTGCGTCAATATTTAACGGCATTTTCTAAAAAAACAAAAAAACTGACTCAGGGTCAATAGCCAGTGCCCTTGCTATAGCTACCCTCTGTTGCTGTCCCCCGGATAATTGATAGGGATAAGATTTTAACTTATCCTTTAATCCAAGCATTTCTATATATTCATATATTTTTTCATGTTTTAATCCCTCATTTTTTTACTATATTCAATTGGCAGGAAAATATTATCCCGTACATTTAGATTCTTAACCAAGTTATAAAATTGGAATATAAACCCAAGTTTACTTCTTCTTAAGTAACTAATCTCTTTGTCCTTTAGATCCCCTAAAGAAATATCATGAAATAGAACTTTACCTGATGTAGGCACCTCTAGACCGCTTAATAAATATAGTAAGGTTGTTTTTCCCGATCCTGATTTCCCTGTTATAACTATATATTCTCCTTTTTCAACGGTCAGATTAATATCTTTAATAACATGGTTCTTAATGTTATTGTTATAAACTTTATTTAAATCCTGTGCCACTAACAATTATTTATCCTCCCAGATTATCAATATGATATTACTCTTTCAATCAGATTAACCTTAAGTACATATTTTTTAATTACACCAATTAATACACTTATTATTAACATACTAGATATTAAAAACATAGCTATAATACTCTTATAAGTTATTGCTACATCTATTTTCCCAACATAGAATGATAATATATCAGTTACTATGGATAAAATTAATCTTTGATAAATCATCCCACACAATGATGAATATAAGCTAATAGTTAATCCTTCAAAAACACCAATCTTTAAGATATCTTTTTTGGTAACACCAATAGTGTTTTCAAAAAACCCTTCTTTTGCTCCAATTGCTTTAACATTTAAAGACTCTTTTTTATCACCGTAATACACATAAAATTTACTGCCAATACCAAGTCCATGTTTTTTGGCAAAATCCTCAGAAACAATAATATCATTTTCTCTAAAATTATTAATATCCCCACTTATAACTTCAATATCATATACAGGTCTCTGTTCTTCTATATCCATACCAAGTAAACACAATAACTCCCTGCTTATATCAGAATTTATATAGCCAATACAACGGATTAGGGATGCCTGGACATTTTCCTGTTTATCTATTACATCAATTATACCAGGGTCAAAAAAGCCATATTATCCATCGGCAGTACTTATAAAAATTTGACTGTTTAGTGTCAAATCACGGAAATCAGCATATCTAGTGTCAATTACTGATTTTTGAAATGAAGAACTTATGTTAAAAGTTAATATGGTAATGAATGTAGTAATAAATATAAGCATAAATTTTAGTTTGTGATTACGTAATCCATATATTATAAATTTTACTTTTTTCATATAGGAGACACCTTCTTATAAAAATATCTACAGGGCTAATTGATATTAATAATAAAAAATCTATAATCAATAGTTGAATGTAAAGTAAGCTTGATAATTACATTATATTCAACTCCCATTAGATAAATAACAAACCATTTGGACAAAAAAAATCCCAGGAATTTAGTCCATACAGACTAGACTTCCTGGGCATTTTTATTTTCCTATTTCTCATACACTTCCCTTTTTAGCACTCCAACAAAAGGAAGATTTCTATATTTTTCTGCATAATCAATACCATATCCTATAATAAATTCATCGGGAACTTCAAACCCCTTATAATCTATGGCAATCTCCTTTTGTCTTCTTGAGGGCTTGTCTAAGAGGGTACAAATTTTTAGTGATTTTGGATTACGGTTTAATAAATTCTTCTTTAAATATGCTAAAGTTAAGCCGGTATCTATAATATCTTCTACGATAATAATATTTTTCCCTTCAATATTGTCCTCTAAATCTTTTATTATACGAACCACTCCACTAGTCTCAGCAGAATTTCCATAACTTGAGACTACCATATAATCAATATAAGCAGGTATGCTAATTTTTCTAATTAAATCTGACATAAATACACTGGCACCTTTTAAGATGCCTACAAGCATTACCTCCTCATTTGCAAAATCTTTTGAGATTTCTTCTCCTAATTCACCTATTCTTTTTGCTAATACAGCTTCGTCAAATAATATTTTTTCTACATCTTGGAACATAATTATAATTAACCTCTTTCTGTTTAAAATAAGTATCTGATTTTTTTTGTAAACTCTTATAGTTATCTTATCTTCTCCTTGTTAACATCAACATAATGATATTATTACATTAACATCATTATTTCAATACTGTTTAAAAATTAGATTAATAATTATATAGAAATGTAAGGATCAATAAAAAACCCCGATTAGGGATTAACCTAATCGAGGCTATAAATATATTACCTAATCTTATTACCACATTGAGTACAAAAATTATTATCTTTTTTTATAGGTTCTCCGCATTTTGTGCAAAACCTAATTGTATTACCTATATCAATATTTTTTTCAATTTTATTAGCTTTATTAGTTTTATTATTAGCTAAAATATCTGTGTCACCAAGCTTTTCCTTAAGAAGAACATAACCCATATACCCAGCTGTCAAACAAACAGCAACAATTAAAATAATTAACAACCACCAAAGAATTGCTACCCAGTTAAAACTTTCTGCTTTTATCTTACACAAGATGTACTTATCATATGATGATAATTTAAATTCCTCTTCCCCTATTTTCACCGTATCATCATCTGCATAATTTTTTATTGTATCATTGCTTATTTTATCTCCTGCCGGAAGCTTCACTGAATAATTAACTAAAATATTTTTTGAAGCACTTCCAAAGAAATTTCCAAAAGATATTTCTTCTTGAAAATCGGTTATAGTATGTAGTGCAAATCGTTTCTTATCCTTATCATATTCTATAGCCGAATTACCATCTGCAAATATCTTTCCAAATCCCGTAGATACTTCATCCTTGGTTCCTTTCTGTTTAAATTTTATAATGTAATTTGATGAGGTTTTTTTATAGTCAACTAGGGCATAGCGATCTGCTATACTATTTATGCTCTCCTTTAGTGCAGTTAGTTCCTTTTCTTCAAATTGCTTGTCATATAGCATTTCAATAGTTCTTTGAATATAATTATTACCTTTTACAACAGTTTCTATATTAATCTCTTTAGGAAAATATGAGTAAGTAATTTCCATGTTCAGTGTGATAGTAGATACGTCTCCAGAATAAGCCATTATATAGCCATCATAGGCATCTTCATCTAACCACAAACTCAAATCTTTTGTATTACCGTCATCTTGTAAAATTGCAGCCTTAGATAATACATCTGAGGCAACAAAGTAGCGCAAGGAAGCTGTTCCATCCCTACTGGATATATATTTAGTAAGATCCAGTGTCTCGGTCATTGTCTGGTTAAATTCCAGCATATTTCCTTCATTATTGGCTTTTTTGTCTATAAAATCAGCAGCCTGTGAATGAAATATTTTTTCCATAGCAGCATCAATATTTTCCTTATCAGTATTTTCTAAGCTGATAGAAAATACTATATCTCCACTTTTTGGGTTGGTCTCCCATAATGATAAGGCACCGGAAGGTATACTATCTTCCATAAATGCTTTGATTTCATTTCTTTTTTCTTCCATTGTGCTTTTTGGAATGTTAAAAATTACTTTTCTATCATATGTTCCGTCTACATATGGTATAGTCAATATATCAATACTATTAAATGGAAGATAGGTTATTTCAGATACATTAATTGTCTCAGATGTAGGGTATTCATCTGCACCAAAATATAAAATAGTTGTATCATTTTCAAATATTTCATCTTTATATGAGGGATCTATATAACCTTCTTCTACCAATGCATTACTAAGCCAAGACAATAAATCTTTACTGGTAAAATTCTCAGAATATGCTATACCCTTAGCTAAAAAGGAATCCGCCTGTACCATATCAACAACCGGACTAGTTCCAAGTAAATTTGTAACTTTCCTTATGTATGTTTCCTTAGTATCAAATTCTAGAGTAAATCTTGCTACATAATCAGCCTCAGTCTCATGTAACTCCCAAGTAAGTTCAGGAGGACATTTTTCATTAATAAAATTTTCAAGTATATGATTTGGACCTTGCATATACCTATTAAAGTCCGATTTGGATATCGAAACATCCATTACCCTTCGGCCGATAAAATTATTTTCTAATATTAAACCAGTTGATATTTTTGCCCCATTTCCACAGGAGGTTGCAAATATTATCACCAGTAAAATAGTTATAATTGTTAAACATCTTTTTAAGTACCTCTTCATAATAACTCCTCCATACTATAGTTACTAAAACCACCTTGTAACCTAAACAAATAACAAGTTTATAATCAATATTAGTATAATATAAATACTCACTACTTACAAAGATAAATATGTTAAATGTATTTGTAAAATCATGTATGTTATCAGTTAATTATAGCGAAAATTGTTATATATGTCAATTAATAGCCTTTATTGGATAATCCAGTAATTATAAGAAGATCTTTATTAAATTATATGATGATATATAAAAAAAATAGGTACATCATTCATCTAAGTGGATGAATAATGCAAACCCATCTTTTCTTATAGAACCTCTATGATTTCTATATCTTCTTCAACTGACAAATCATAATACTCATCACCGCAACGAACTAATGGTTTCCCTATTTCTATTGGATTAATATGAACCATGCAAGCAACTTGTTCGTTACTTAACTTAACAGCCCTACCATTATAAAATTTTAGCATATTATTTGCAAAGACCTGACATATAAACGTATCTAAACTATTAAAGCTGCTTGATTTTATTTCCTCTAAAGCCTGTAAAGGTGTTTTCTTTTTGCTGTATGGCTTTCTAGCTGTGCTGGCATCAAATATATCTGCTATTGCAATTATCTTACTAATCAAATTGATTTTATCTCCCTTTAGTCCCAATGGATAACCGGATCCATCCATTCTTTCATGGTGAAATAAAATACCCTGTTTTAACTCAGCATCCAAATCGTTTATACTATTTAATATTTTGTAACTTATGACCGAATGAGATTTCATCATTTCCATCTCTTCAAAAGTTAATACTTCAGCCTTATTTAATAGACTATCTTTAATCTTTGCTTTCCCGATATCATGTAAAAGTCCTGTTCGAACTAGATTAATTATCTTGAAATGATGCAGGTGTGAAGCGATCACGGTCAAAAGAATTGGTCATTATTATTTTTTATATGTTAGTAATATCCATTCAATTTCTTTGCTGGCGAATATTTGGCTTGAAAATTACTTTACA
The DNA here is from genome assembly GCF_900070325.1 of Herbinix luporum. GTDB lineage: Bacteria > Bacillota > Clostridia > Lachnospirales > Lachnospiraceae > Mobilitalea > Mobilitalea luporum. Next base: position 543,807 of record NZ_LN879430.1, on the reverse strand, counting down.
AGTGTATCCTTTAATTACCCATTTACCCTCTATTATCTTCATCGCCTTATATTTCAAACGTCCGTGGATCATTTCCCTCAGCAGCATACTTAGCAAAATACCTTCTTGGGTCAGTGCCCCTTGCAAAAATTTGATCTATATACTGAATTACTTCCTCATTTGCACCTAGCTCTCTAAAATAATTACTAGAAACCCTAGGATGTCTCTTGCAGAAAATTCCGGCATCAACTGTTAATCCAACATAGGGAGAATTCAGTTTTTTCATAACATTTATATATTCCTGAGTCAAAGGATTATCAAAACTCATACCGGCATGTATCTCCAAAGTAAGAATTACATTATTTTCAATGGCATAAGGTAATGCCGGTTCTATAATACCCGCCGGTGTCTTAGATACCAGTCGTAACATAGGAAAGCCAAGTCGTCTAGTTAATTTAATTTCTTTTATTAGTAAGTCAGTTGATTCCTTCAAAGTCAGTGTACGGTTTTTATATAAACATGTATTAATAAATACATCGTTACAAACTAAAGTAGGCTTGTATATACTTACCAAACGGTCCCATTCTGCCAAAACCTCTCCTGACGGTTCCGGAGCACCTTTAATCATTTGATCACTTATTAACTCCATACCTGCATTTAACTCATTAAGATATTGGAAGATATCTTCTAAGTTCATTTTTCCTCTTGCATACTGATCCTGGAGGCTATACATGGATATGGAACGTTTTATCTTACTCATAATTTTTTCCTCCTTTTAGGCTGCTTTATTAAAAAAAGCTCTGTTGCACAAAAGCTGCCACCTTAGGAAGATTATCAACAGTTCCCTAATCAGTTTAAGCTCCTTGAGCTATTACAAATGCTATAGTATAATCTTTTTCTTTGGCCAAAGAAACCATTATACTGCAAATTCCTGCCTCCTCAACAATCAGCTTAAAACTATCATTAATACTTACATAGGGCTTTCTTGCTTCATCATCTAAGGTCTCTACAATACGAAAATCAAAAGTCTTAGCTTTGGTATGATGAGCTATTGCCTTAAATACTGCTTCTTTCACTGCGAACCTTTCTGCTAAAAATCTGATAGGCTCCGGATGCTGCACAGAAAGCTCCACCTCTTTTTTTGTAAAGGTAGCTTCTATAAAACATTTTCCCAGTTTTTTTACTAGATTTTCAAATTCACTTATATCCACCATATCAACCCCAATTCCGTAAATCATTTTACACCTTCCATAACAATAATCTTGCAGTAGCTGCAGCAATTATAATAAGACACCTTTATCTTATCTTTTTTTTCATTAGTAAACATTCAAAATATTAAGGGTTTCTACTTATAATCTTGCTTATCTTCTGCATTTCCATATATAACATGAACTGGCAGAACAATTTTTATATGCAAAATATTGCTTTGTATACCTAGCACCTAAAAAGGCTCATATCTTTCAGATACAAGCCTCATTCTTTCCACTTCTATCTATATAAAATCTATTTCTTATATTGCCTTCCGGTTTGATCTATCCTATATTCTCCTTTATAAATTAGCTGAGATATAGGTACTAATTCATAGCCTTTTTCCTTAAGACCTAAGATAACTCCCTCCAAAGCCTCCGGTGTATACTTAGCACCGTTATGTAAAAGGATAATTGAACCTTTGCCCAGATTCTTATTTTCAACACATTTTTTTACTATGCTATCAGGACCATAATCTTTCCAATCCTTAGAATCCACATTCCATTGTATGGTATAATATCCACAGTCTCTTGCAGCTTGCACCAGCATATTATTGTATTCCCCATAAGGGGGACGGAATAAATCCATATCAACACCTGTCAGCTTTTTTATCCGTTTATGAACTTTCATAATCTCATCCTTGCACTGCTCCTCAGATAATCTAGTCATTTGCTTGTGGTTTTCACTATGATTACCAAGATCATGACCAGCTGCCGCTATTTTCTTCACAGCTTCAGGGTTTTTTCCTATCCACTCACCGGTCATAAAGAAGGTGGCTTTTACATCATGTTTTTCTAAAATTTCTAGTATTTTCTCAGTATCTTCAAAGCCCCAAGCGGTATCAAAAGTTAAAGCAAGTTTATTCTCATCTGTTTCCACACTATATATGGGCAAATCCCTTTTCCTGCCGATATTTGATACTGTAATAGCATTAGGCAAAAACTTTACTCCTAGACCAACAACTGCCATAACCGTTAGTACCACAATGCCAATTTTAACAAATAGGGTAATGTCTGATACCGGATTATTTTCATTTTTATTGTCCATACTTCACCAATCTATGTTGTTTTACTATAATATATTGGTATGTAAAGCTAAATATGCGGTAGCAAATTAAAAACCCTACCGGATTAATTAAATCCGATAGGTTACTTTATTTACTTCTCTCTCATGCTTTTTTGTTCATTTAATATAATTCGATCCAAGACCGCTTTATACAAGAGAATAAGTTGAGCATCAATATAGCAAAACTTATTTGAAATAAATTCATAAATTTTATATACAAAGCAAATATTAATTAAGATTATTGATATTGCCGTCAGTTCAGGACTCATGGAACGAAGTAAAAGATATACCGTTGCTAAAAGATAAAATAAAAAAGCAAAGAAAAAATTCTTACTAATACGAAAGGCCAATAACATTGTATCATTGAGCCTATTATGCATTTTGTATATAGATTTAAAGTCTCTATTTTTCAATTTTTCATACATATCATTAAATATAACCTGATTATCGGGAACTTTATTATCTGTATTATTGCTAATATTCTTTCTTAAATAGCAGCTATAACGATGATAATTTATATCACCTAATTCCTTTCTAATCAGTTTTCTAAATACATTAGCCATCTTAATCACCTATCCTTATTAAATATTAATAAGTCTTATTTAATATAAAATCAAATGTCTGTTAATACTATTATTCACATAGGACACGAAATAAAACTCTGCAATTGATGTAACAAGTTCCTTATAATAGCATTATACCAATTCCGACAACAATATCCTACATTATTTTATAGTATTATATGACAATCTTCTTAAAATAGCTATATATATATAATCAAAATATTTGTCATTTTTTTCATAAATAAATAAAAAGCCTGCATTATCATTAAAAATTTTAAAATGATAATAACAGGCAAAGACTCCTTATTTACCTAAGTACCTTTTTTAATAATTTTAATTTTAAGTCTGAATAAGGCATATAACGAAGAGGAATATCAAATTTAGTACTTTGTCTAAAAATACTTCTATAATGGGTAAAGGTATCAAAACTTTTCTTACCGTGATAACTGCCCATACCTGAATACCCTACCCCACCAAAGGGTAGCCTGGGATTGGCCAGATGTAGTATTGTATCATTAATACATCCTCCTCCAAAGGAACAGGTTTTCAAAACCCTATTAATATTCTTATTATTCTCTGAAAATATATAAAGTGCTAAAGGCTTATGAAATGAACGAATAATTTCAATACATTCTTCCAACTTTTCATAGGTAATTATAGGTAGGATAGGTCCAAATATTTCCTCACTCATTATAGTTGATGTCAGGCTAACTTGATCAATCAAAGTCGGTTCTATATGACCCTTTTCATCATCATATCTTCCTCCCAGTACAATACGTCCCTCTGTCAGTAATCCTTTAAGCCTGTTATAATGCTTATCAGATATTATCTTAACCATCTGGGACATATTATTGTTAGGAAAGAATTTCTCTAAGGCATTTTTATATTCTGCTATAAACTTATCCTTAACTTCTTTGTGAATCAGCAGATAGTCCGGGGCAACACAGGTTTGACCGGCATTAATTACCTTACCAAATGCAATACGCTTGGCAGCCAAACTAATATTAGCTGTTTGATCTACTATAACCGGGCTCTTACCCCCTAGTTCCAAGGTTAGGGCAGTTAAATTCTTAGCTGCTGCCTCCATAACCACCTTACCTACTTGGGGACTTCCGGTAAAAAAGATATAATCAAACTTCTCTTTTAAGAGCAAGGTATTCTCCCTACGGCCTCCTAAAATTACAGAAATATAATATGGTGGGAAGGCCTCTTTTATTATTTTTTTAATCACTTTAGCTGTTGCCGGTGCATATGAAGAGGGTTTTAGTATAGCCGTATTTCCCCCTGAGATAGCACCAATAAGAGGTAGAAAACAAAGATTTACAGGATAATTCCAAGGAGCCATAATTAAAGTTACTCCGTAAGGTTCAGGCAAACGGTAACAAGTACCCGGCATTTGACCTATAGAAGGCTTAACAATCTGCTTTTTCATCCAACCATGTAGCTGCTTTTGGTGATAACGTATTTCATCCAGAACAATTCCTATTTCACATAGATAGGCTTCTGCTTTTGATTTATTTAAATCCTGCTCCAAAGCCTTATATAATGAGGCTTCATTAGCTATAATGGCTTCTTTTAACCTGCTTAATGCCTTCATTCGAAACTTATAGCTACGGGTTTTTCCACTTTGATAAAACTTTTTTTGTAGCTCCACAAGGTTTTTAAACATATTTTTCTCTCCTTTGTAAGTAAGGTATAATATCTTATTTTTATATATACACTAAATATAACATATTAACAATAGCTTACCATATACTATTTATTTCTGATAATTCGAAGCTATTATGCAAAATCACGTATGCATCGACATAATATGCTTATTTATTATTAACAAATTGTTCACAATCTATCCATACTAAAATCATAATTATTTCTTATAATAATACATAAATAAGTTATAAAAATTTTGATTTATTCTTTACTAAGCTTACAAGACAATTTTTTTCATAAATAAAGCCCGGCAGCTACCCTCCCCCTCTACCGGGCTTCTCCTCTTTTATAAAATCATCCAAATATATTTTCTTTAAAGTTCTAAATATATCTTTTCCAATACCTACAATAATCCAAGTATAATTAAATAAATTTGCATAAAATTGTATATAGTTACTGATAATGTTATATATGCACTTATTTTTCCATTTGCTGTGCTCATAAATTAATTTCTTTTTATTTATATTAAATTAATCCTTTTATACCATCTTATTTTTTGTTATAATCGAGTTTAGGAATTTTATCTGCAAATCTATGTTCCGAATTTTTAATAATCAGGAGGTATAAATATGGCAGCCGTAGTAATTATGGATCATCCACTAATCCAACATAAAATCGGCATTATGAGACGAAAAGATACATCTACAAAAGAATTTAGAGATTTAGTATCCGAAGTGGCTATGCTAATCTGTTATGAAGCAACTAGAAATCTTCCCCTTAAAGATGTAGAGATTGAAACTCCCCTTACTAAAACCGTAGTAAAGGAAATCGAAGGAAAAAAACTATGTATTGCCCCAATTCTTCGAGCCGGACTTCATATGGCTGACGGAATTCTTAACTTAATTCCTAACGCAAAAGTAGGTCATATAGGTTTATATAGAAATGAAGAAACCCTTGAACCAGTTGAATATTTCTGTAAGCTCCCCTCCGACGCTGCTAAAAGAGAAATATTTGTTGTAGATCCAATGCTAGCAACAGGTGGATCGGCAGTTGCAGCTATTGATCTTTTAAAGAAGCGGGGAATATCTAAAATTCATTTCTTATGTTTAATCGCTGCTCCTGAAGGAGTTGAACGATTACAAAATGCCCATCCCGATGTTAATATATTTATTGGCAATTTGGATGAAAGATTAAATGACTTAGGCTATATTCTTCCCGGTCTTGGGGATGCAGGAGATCGTATTTACGGGACAAAATAGGCTTATATCCAATAATATAAAATTCAAACGGCTCTCTTGATTTATATATCAAAAGAGCCGAATTTATTATTCACAAAGGAATTTATAGATTGTTACAAATTCGTATTCTTCTCCTGCTTTTAATACGCTGCTGGGGAATGTTTCTATATTGCAGGCATTGGGAAAATACTGTGTCTCAAAGCATACTCCCGCTCTCTTTTGGTAGCTTGCCCCATCCTTTCCATTCTTTACAGGAGACAGCATATTGCTGGTATAGAATTGTAATCCTGGCTTATTAGTATATACCTCCATAACCCTGCCGGAAGATTCCTCTACTAATTTGGCCACCTTTTCCACCTCATCACCATTTATATTTAAAACATAGTTATGATCATAGCCTCCGGCTTGCTTTAGGGGACCAAAATCACTGTCTATATCCTGTCCAATACTTTTTAGGCTTCTAAAATCCATAGGTGTTCCTTCTACATCAAGATATTCTCCTGTGGGAATTAAATCATCCCTAGTAGGGGTAAATTGGTTGGCATTAATCCATACCTTATGATTTAATATATCACCGCTATTATGACCGGAAAGGTTAAAATATGAATGGTTAGTAAGATTTACAACTGTATCTTTGTCAGATACCCCATGATATTCAATAACCAATTCATTAGCCTCTGTCAGACTATAGGTAACTGTATAATCAAAATTACCGGGAAATCCCTGCTCCATATCAGGACTTAACCTTGAAAACTCTATACTAATCATATCCTCATCTTCAAATATTTCCGTTTCGTACATTACCATATTGTATGCAGGTTTTCCCCCATGAAGATTATTTTCTCCTTCGTTTTTTTCCAATTCATAAATCTTACCATTAAGTTCAAACTTAGCCCCTGAGATACGGTTAGCACATCTTCCTATTAGGGAACCAAAACCGGGCCCATTACTTTCATACCCCTCAAGATTATCAAACCCCAAAGCTATATCTGCAAAATTCCCCTTCTTATCCGGTACAATTATACTTACAATATTAGCTCCAAAGTCTGTAAAAGATACCTTCATTCCATTACTATTAGTAATGGTATACAATGTAGCTTCTTCTCCGGTTTTGGTTTTGCCAAATGGTTTTTGTGTAATATTCATTAGCTCTTCTCCTTTTTTTATTATTGCAATAAGTTTCTTAACTAAGTTGAGATATAGATATGTAGTGTATCTTTGCTATTTTGATTATTATACCATAGCAAATTAAATTTTCCAATATTACTTTTTTACATTTTATTACAGAATAGTTCCATCTTTTTATTGACAAGTCCATTAACTTATAATATACTTTATCTCGTATATGTGGTCGGTTTATTGGATTTTATAACTATATATAGTGTTTTTCATAAGGGATAATCAAAGATCTATCTAATTTCCTAGTAAATCCTTATGAAGGAAGATTATTATAAAAAACATAATAAATCGACTTGTTTTAGGGTTTTAAGTGTCCCCTTAAGGGAATAATAGGGAAACAGGTGTAAAACCTGTACGGTCTCGCCGCTGTGAATGGGGAGCCTGCTCCTAGTAAGGTTTACTTACATATGCCACTGGATGTTTAAATCATCTGGGAAGGTTGGAGAAAAGGTTATGATCCATAAGTCAGAATACCTGCTTAAAACCTGTACCAGTAGTTCCACGAGTCATGGACAAAGGTACAATAAAGATCCTTTCTTTATTGTCCTTTCCTATTAGTGGGAGGGCTTTTTTGTATGCTTTCATTTATTTGAAGCTATACTTTTACAGCCTTCCATAAGAAAGGAGTTTGAAATGAGAGAAGCAAAATATTGGATTAAGGTACTTTTAGCAACATTAGGTCTGTTTGTTCTTACAATTCTTTTACTTTATTTATATACTAGCAGATCTAATCCTGCCTCACCGGGGCATAAAGAAATCACCATAAAGGTCATAATTCCTGATGAAGAGCCCCAAGAATTTGCCATATCCACAGATGCTCTTACCCTTCGTCAGGCACTTGAAGAAAAAGAGTTAATTAAAGGCTCAGAAAGTTCCTACGGTTTTTACATTACTGAAGTTAACGGACGAAGGGCAAATGAGCAAAAACAGGAATGGTGGTGCATAACTAAGGGTGGGGAGAATGTTAATATAGGCATTGACTTGATTAACATTCAGGATAAGGATACCTATGAGCTTACACTGATGGAAGGTTATTAGAATGAAGTTCTCTTTAAAGACAAGGGATATTGCTATAATCGGAATTATGTCGGCTATACTTATTACAGTTCAGGTAGCCTTTGCCTTTCTTCCTAACATAGAACTGGTATCCTTAATTATAATCATTAGCACCCTGGTATTTAAGTGGAAAACCTTATATATTATCTATATATTTGTTCTTGTAGAAGGGCTTATCTACGGGTTTACAACCTATTGGATTTGCTACTTATATGTATGGACTATCCTAATGTTTTTCACCATACTTTTTAAAAAGAACCGTTCCCCCTTTTTTTGGGCAATACTTTCCGGAACATTTGGGCTTAGTTTTGGGCTTCTTTGCTCCATCCCCTACCTTTTCATAGGGGGTGTGCCTTTGGCCATATCTACTTTTATTGTGGGAATTCCCTTTGACATAGCCCATTGTATAGGTAATTATGTAATTGCCCTAACACTCTTTAAACCTCTTTATAACTTGCTAAATTGGACAAAGAAAAACCTGCTTACTCAATAATTAAAAAAATGGAGCTGCCCGCTAATTACTTAGTGGGACAGCCCCATTTTTTAATCAAATAGTTAAAACAATATATCCATTTTTAAAACTTATATATAGTTTAGAAAAAAGGTACATTGTAAACCCAATATTGATTATATTCTTGTTACGTTTGTTGCCTGAGGACCCTTAGCTCCTTGAACTACATCAAACTCTACTTCTTGGCCTTCTTCTAAGGACTTAAAGCCATCCATGTTAAGACCTGTGTAGTGTACGAATACATCATTACCCTGCTCATCAGAGATGAAGCCAAAGCCCTTTTGATTGTTAAACCATTTAACTGTACCTTTGTTCATGTATAAATTCCTCCAAAAAAATAATAATTTAATTGTTGTCTGCTAAACAACATATTCATCATAGCACTCTTTCGTATCGGTGTCAAACATTATTTGTTAGCAATATTATTTATTTCATATGCTTCCTTTGCACTGCAGACCTCATATCCATTCCTCTTTAGCTCTTCTAATGCACAATTTAAATCAGAAGCCTTCATAATTATGGAAGTATCCCTTCCGGTTGTTGCAAGGGTGTACATATATTCTATGCTTAATCCTGCTTCAAAGATTATATTTAGTACTTCATTTAAGGTTCCGGGCTGCTGTGATATCTTAACTGCAATAACATCTGTCAGTTTTACAGAAAAGCCTTCTTCCTTTAAAACCTGTCTGCCTTTATCCGGGTCAGATACAATCATCCTTAGCATACCGTATTCTGCCGTATCTGCAAGGCTAAAAGATGCTATATTAATATTATGCTTTCTTAATACCTGGGTTACATCTTTTAATCTGCCTTCTTTATTTTCGATGAATACAGATAGCTGCTTAATTAGCATAGTACCCCTCCTTTTTTTATTCCACCGTTTCGTTTTTTTATTATATAGTAATTCTATATAAGTTTTCTCTTATCGATAACCCTTTTTGCTTTTCCTTCACTTCTGGCTATAGTTTTAGGTTCAACTAGGGTTACCTTAACAGCCAATCCAAGGGCAGTCTGAAGCACATGAGAGATTTTCCTTGTCAGATTTTCCAGTTCTTTAATCTCGTCAGAGAAGAAACGCTCCTCAACCTCAACTTGAATTTCCAGTGTATCCAAATTATTTACCCTGTCAACAATCATTATATAATGAGGACTGGTTTCACCTATTTCAAGTAAAGCAGATTCAACCTGTGAGGGGAATACATTAACTCCCCTAATAATAAGCATATCATCAGAACGTCCTTTGAATCTAGAAATTCTTGCAATAGTTCTACCACATTCACAGGGTTCATAGGTGATACTGGTCAAATCCTTGGTTCTATATCGAAACAGTGGCAAGGCCTCTTTAGTTATAGTGGTAAATACAAGCTCTCCTACCTCGCCCTCCTTACAGGGTTCTAATGTTTCGGGGTTAATAATTTCAGGTACAAAATGATCCTCGTAAACATGTAATCCTTTATGGGCATCGCAATCAGCAGCTACACCGGGACCAAGTATTTCACTTAGCCCATAAATATCATATGCCTTAAGCTTAAGTTTTGTTTCAATTTCCTTTCGCATATTTTCTGTCCAAGGCTCAGCTCCGCATATGGCTGCCTTTAACTTTATTTTATCCAGCTTTCCCGCTTCTTCTAACACTTCCGCAATATGCAACAGATATGAGGGAGTACAAGCAATAGCAGTTGCCCCAAAATCCTCCATCATTGTTATAAGCTTCTGGGTATTACCTGTGGACATAGGAATTACCATGGCTCCCAAGTTCTCTGCACCATAATGAAGGCCTAAGCCTCCGGTAAAGAGCCCATAACCATATGCCACCTGTAACTTATCATTTTTACCGACACCGGCCATGGCCAGTACCCTGGTTACACATTCCTGCCAAATCTCTATATCTCTTCTGGTATATCCCACTACTGTAGCCTTGCCTGTAGTACCGGAGGAGGCATGAACTCTTACCACCTCAGACTGAGGCACAGCAAATAATCCGAAGGGATAATTATCTCTTAAATCATCCTTGGTTGTAAAGGGAAGCTTATTTATATCCTCTATCCCATTAATATCGCCGGGTTCTAGACCAAGCTCTTGCATTTTTTTTCGATAGAATTCCACATTATGATATACACGGCTTACTGTCTTTTTTAATCTGGCACTTTGCAGATTATAAATTTCATCCCTACTCATGCATTCTTTCGTTTCATTCCATATCATAATACAACATCCTCCTGTCCGGCAACCGTGTATCCCTTCTCCTCTAATATAGCTTTTGTCTTTTCTAGGTTATCTGTGTTTAATATAATTAAGGGTACTTTACTGTTACGGATTACTATTGAGTAGATATAATTTAGTCCAATATCTGCATCGGCTATAATTTGCAGTAAATCATGGAGTACTCCCGGACGATCACAAAGCTCCACAGCAATTGCTTCTGACATGGTTACTGCATAGCCTTTATCGGTCAATAAAGTTTTAGTTTTCTCAGGCTGGTCTACAACCATCCTAAGAATAGCAAACTCCGGTGTGTCAAAAGAAGCTATTGCCCTTAAGTTAATATTATTGTTTTTTAATATTGAAGTTACTTTTGCTACACTTCCTATTTTATTTTGTATAATAATTGATAGTTGCTGAATCATTAAATTAACCCCTCCATTTCTTCAATCTAGGCAGCTATAGCTCCAAAAAAGCAAGTTCTAGACACAAATTTTATTAGTTATGGAGATTATACCCTATTTCAAATGCTTTTTTATTTATTTCGATTGTCTTTTGAGGTACTGTTTTCTCAATTACCGATAACCATTCATCTTTTGAAAAATCCATATGTTGTGCAGCTATACCAAGTACAATTACATTAAATACTCTGCTGTTACCTAGTTTTTTTGCTTCACCTATAGCATCTACCTTAAAAATCCTATGATTCTTACTAAGCTGCTCCAATATATTATCGGGATATTTTGCAGCTCCTATAACTACCGGCATAGGATCAATTTGCTGATCATTTACTATTATTGCACCATCTTTTTTTAGAAAATGAGCATATCTTAAGGCCTCTAGTTTTTCAAAGGCAATCAGCACATCCGCCTGTCCTTCCTCTACTATGGGCTCATTTACCTTCTTTCCATATCTTACAAAGGTAACAACGCTTCCTCCACGCTGTGCCATTCCGTGAACCTCAGAAAGTTTTACATCATAACCTGCCTGAATGGTAAGGGCACCAAGGATTCTGCTGGTAAGCAAGGTTCCTTGTCCACCTACGCCTACTATCATTATATTCTTTGTCTCCATGGTTGTCCTCCTATCTTAATTTGACACTCTTAATTGCGTTAAACTTACATACGGAATAACAAAGGCCACAGCCATTACACATGGTATCATTTATACTTATTTCACCCTTGTCACTCTTAGTTATTGCAGGGCAACCTGCCTTCATGCACATTCCACATTTCTTGCAATATTCCTGATCTATAACATACTGCTTAGTTATAGGGGATTTGTCAAGAAGAGCACAAGGAGCCTGTGCAATAATAACAGCCACTTCATCTAAAGCAACCGCTTCCTTAACTGTCTTTTCAAGATTTTCTATATCAAAGGCATTAACCACATAAACATGAGGAACACCCACAGCCTTACATAATTCCTTTAAATCAACAGAATAAGTTGCTTCACCTTTTAGCGTTCTTCCGGTAGCAGCGTGATCTTGATGTCCTGTCATTCCTGTAGTTGAATTATCAAGTATCATAACAGTACCGGTACTTTTATTATAAACCATATTAATAAGGGAATTGATTCCTGTATGTAAAAAGGTGGAATCTCCGATTACGGCAACCCAGTTCTTAATATATTCCTTGCCTTTTGCCTTCTCTATACCATGGAGGGATGAAATACTTGCTCCCATACATATGGTAGTATCTACTACGCTTAAAGGGGCCACGGCTCCTAAGGTATAACAACCGATATCCCCGGCTCCATGAGTTTTTAACTTCTTTAATACGGAGTATACACTTCTATGGGGACAACCGGGACAAAGTATAGGAGGACGGTTTGGTATTTCTGCTGCCGGTAACAAGGATATATTTTCCCCTTTTATGGCCCTTCTTAATAGATTAGCAGAATATTCTCCTTGTACTGTCAGAATATCCTTCCCTATGGCTTTTATGCCCCAGCTTTTTACCTGTTCCTCTATAATAGGATCCAATTCTTCTACTATATATAAGGTATCAACCTTAGAGGCAAACTCCTCGATCAACTTTCTTGGTAAGGGATTAACTATACCTAATTTTAATACGGAAGCTTCAGGCAGAGCCTCCTTTACATACTGATAGGGTATACCTGAGGTAATGACGCCGATTTTTGTATCATTATATTCTACAATATTAACGGGAAAATCACAGCTATCCTTAATAAGAGCCAGCTCCCTGCTTTCTACAACCAGGTGGCGGCCCTTGGCATTACCGGGCATCATTACATTTTTAGAAATATCCCTTACATATGGCTTATCTTCTATATTAATCCTATCTTGAAGTTCTACCAGTCCCTGGGAATGGGAAAGCCTTGTAGTACTCCTTATAATAACCGGTGTATCATATTTTTCACTAAGGTCAAAGGCAAACTTAACAAACTCTTTAGCTTCTGCACTGTCTGAGGGTTCTAAAACCGGAATTTTTGCTGCTCTTGCCACCGCCCTGGTATCCTGCTCATTTTGTGAACTATACAGACCGGGGTCATCTGCTACAATTATAACCAGACCACCGTTAACACCTATGTATGAAGCTGTAAACAAGGGATCAGCTGCAACATTTAATCCTACATGCTTCATAGAAGCTAAAGCTCTTACTCCTACTATAGAAGCTCCTATGGCCACCTCCAAGGCCACTTTCTCATTGGGTGACCACTCAGAATATATTTCATCATACTTTACAATATTTTCACTGATTTCTGTACTAGGTGTGCCCGGGTATGCGGCAGATACCTTACACCCTGCTTCATAGGCACCACGAGCAAATGCTTCATTACCTAGCATTAATACTTTTTCAGACACTTGTCTTCCCCTTTCATTGGTTAATAAATTTAGTCGATATATTTTATTATATTATATTTTACATCTTACGCAAATCTGTAACTCGCCTTGCCTTACCCTCAAATCTTTTCAAACTTTTAGGTGCCACTAATTTTATTATAGCATCAAGACCAAGTACAGACCGCAGGCTAAGTTTAATCCTCTTTTCCAGTTCACCTAGTTTTGCATAAGAATCAAGTAAAGTCTCATCTGCCAGTTCCACTTTAATCTCCATAATATCCAAGTAATCCTTCCGTTCTACAAGGATTTCATAATGGGGACCAATCTCCGGTACCCTAAGCAGTACTTCTTCAATCTGGCTGGGAAATACATTGACTCCTCTTATAATCATCATATCATCGGATCTACCTGATATATTCTCCATCCTTACGGTAGTTCTTCCACATTTACAAGGTTCATAAAAAAGTCTTGTAATATCTCCGGTACGATAACGTATTATAGGCAGAGCTTCCTTAGTAATACAGGTAATAACAAGCTCTCCTTTTTCTCCCGGCGGTAATACTTCTCCGGTTTTAGGATTAATAACCTCCGGTATAAAGTGATCTTCATTAATATGCATACCGCATAACTCCAAACACTCACCGGATACTCCCGGACCTATTAACTCGCTCATGCCATAATTTTGAGTAGCTTTCATTTTGCTTCCCCAAAGCCTTAGCATTTCACTGCGCATAGGTTCAGTCATGCCTTCTCCACCGAAAAGGCCTATCCTTACATTTAAATCCTTAGCCGGATCAATTCCCATCTCATTTGCCACTTCGGCAATATGTAAAGCATATGAGGGTGTGGCAACCAGTAAGGTGGTGCCAAAATCCTGCATATACATAATCTGCCTTTGGGTATTTCCCGAAGAGGCCGGACATACAATGGCGCCGATATTCTCAAGTCCATAATGCAGACCCAAGGCTCCGGTAAACATTCCGTATCCAAAACAGATTTGAGCTATATCCTCCTGGCTGGCTCCTCCCATGCAGGCAATCCTTGATACACATTCGGTCCAAATATCAAGATCCTTTTTCGTATATCCAACCACAGTGGGTTTTCCGGTGGTACCTGAGGATGCATGGATACGTACCAATTCCTTTTTAGGCACAGCAAATAAGCCAAAAGGGTAATTATCCCTTAAATCTTGCTTAGTAGTAAAGGGTAGTAACTTAAGATCATCAAGATTCTTAATATCCTTACAACTTATTCCCTGTTGGTCCATCTTAGCACGATAAGCAGGTATCTTATCATAAATTCGTTTTAAAGTACTTTTAAGTCTTGTTAATTGAATATTTTCTATTTCCTGTCTGGGAAGAGTTTCTTCTTTTGCCCAAATCATTTTTTATCCCCCTAATATCATTCTAATTTTTATTTCTTCTTTATGCCATAACTTTTGTTTGTTTTTCTTCCTTTAATTTATCCTCTGATAACTCATTTTTAGAAAGGTTATTATCACTCTTATAGCACTTAAAAATAGCTTCTAGCTTATCTTTCTTCATCTTAGGTGTAAGAATACTTACAAGAGGTACAATTACAAGTCCCGCAACCATGGCTATGGCTCCTGCGTTTATGGGAGAATCAATATAGCCAAATACCAAATTTGATGTGGTAATTCCTACTCCCGATATAAAACTGGCCCATACTGCCCCCTTGGTAGTTCCTTTCCAGTATAAGCCATACATAAAGGGTGCCAAAAAAGCACCTGCTAAGGCTCCCCAAGAAATTCCCATCAGCTGTGCAATAAAATCAGGTGGATATAAAGCAAGAACTACTGAAACCACTATAAAAAACACTATAAATATTCTCATAATTCTTAGTTGTTTTTTCTGATTCATATCCTTGTACAAATTATCTTTTATTAAGTCTAAAGTAATCGTAGAACTAGATGTTAGTACCAGGGCTGACAATGTTGACATGGAAGCAGATAGTACCAAAACTACAACTATACCAATAAGTACATCTGATAAGGAAGATAATATATAAGGCATTATGGCATCATAGATAACCTTACCTTGTTCATTATAAAGGCCGGGGTTATCAAATAATCTTCCGAAACTACCAAGAAAATAACAGCCTCCTGCAATGATTATTGCAAATATAGTGGAAATAATAGTTCCGGTTTTAATAGATTTTTCATCTTTTATTGCATAAAATTTATGTACCATTTGAGGAAGTCCCCAGGTTCCTAAGGAAGTAAGGATTACCACTCCCAGTAAATTTATAGGATCCGGTCCAAAGAAAGAGGTAAATGCCCCACTTTGTCCTAAAGTAACAGGTACATCACTTTTAAGTTCTGCCAGTTTGCCCACTGCAGAAAAAAATCCTCCCTGTTGACTTAGTACTGTCCCAATAACAGCAACAATACCTACCAGCATAACAATACCTTGGATAAGATCGTTAATGGCCGTAGCCATGTAACCTCCCAATATCACATAAAGCCCTGTAAGGGAGGCCATACCCAGTACACATACCCAGTAAGGAATATTAAAGGCCATTTCAAAAAGTCTAGATAGGCCATTATAAACCGAAGCTGTATAAGGTACCAAAAAAATAAAGGATATGACAGCTGCTGCTATCTTAATAGCCTTACTGTCAAACCTTCTGCCAAAAAAATCAGGCATGGTGGCTGAATTAAGATGTTTTGTCATAGTACGGGTTCGGCCTCCAAGGACTATCCAGGGTAGGAGACTTCCGATTAAGGCATTACCAATGCCAATCCATGTGGCTGATATCCCGTATCGCCATCCGAACTGCCCGGCATATCCAACAAATACTACTGCAGAAAAATAAGAGGTTCCATAGGCAAAGGCTGTAAGCCATGGGCCTACCTTTCTTCCTCCTAATACAAAGTCTCCCACATTAGTTGCATGTTTACTGGCAATAACCCCTACTACAATCATAATTGCAAAGAAGCATATTAAAAAAATTAATTTAATACCCACTTTCTTGCCCTCACTTTACCCTTATTCTTTTTCAATTTAATGCTTTAAAGCGTCTTTGTCATAAAGCAATAATATCACTATTTAAAATCCTTGTCAACAGTTTGTCGATCTTGTCTAGGGAGACTGACAAGGATTTATCAAGTGTATGCTATTGAGTTATTGACGGGATATAAGATAGAATAAAAAGATATGTAGCAATAAGGCCAAAGGAAGCAAGATTACAAATTTCATATGCTTTGTCTTATGCCTAAAGATATACATGCCTAAAAAGGAGCCCAAGGCTCCCCCGGCAAAAGCAAGTAAAATGAGGGTGCGCTCAGGAATGCGCCACCCTCTCTTTATTGATTTTTTCTTATCAATTCCCATTGCTGCAAATCCTACAATATTAATTATCAGTAGGTAGCATATAACAAGGGTGTATAGATTTTCATTTAGATTCAGATTCATTTCCATAATATTTATTATATATCTGTATTATTTTTAACATCAATACCTAATTCTATAAGCTGTTTATTATCTACAATACTGGGAGCCTCTGTCATTAGACAGGATGCATCTTTTACTTTAGGGAAGGCAATAACATCACGGATATTGTCTTCCTTAGCCATAAGCATTATCAGACGGTCAAGACCATATGCTAAACCGGCATGGGGAGGTACACCAAATTTAAATGCATTTAAAAGGAAGCCAAAACGTTCATAAGCTTCTTCCTTGGTAAATCCAAGTACTTCAAACATCTTTTCTTGAATGTCGCTTTGATATATTCTTACGGATCCTCCTCCGATTTCGTGGCCGTTTAATACAATATCATAGGCCTTAGCCCTAACTTTGCCAGGGTCTGTATCAAGTAGGTGAAGATCCTCTTCCATAGGCATGGTAAAGGGATGATGCTTAGCAACGTATCTTTGTTCTTCTTCTGAGTACTCCAACAAAGGAAACTCCGTAACCCATAGAAATTTATATTCATCCTTATTTATTAGATCCATATTTTTTGCCAGCTCCAGTCTTAGATTACCTAGAGCAGCATATACTATGTCATCTTTATCGGCAGCAAAGAATAATAGATCACCCGGTTTTGCTTCCATAGCCTTTACTAAAGAGGCAAGTTCATCCTCGGTCATAAATTTTGCAAAGGAGGATTTATAGCTGCCGTCTTCATTAATTGCAAGATAGGCCAAGCCTTTAGCACCGTAATCCTTAACAAAATTAACCATGGCATCTATCTTTTTTCTTGGCATTGTAGCTTGTCCCTGGGCATTTATACCTCTGACAGATCCGCCATTTTCGATAGCACCGGTAAATACTCCAAAGCCACAGCCTTTTACTATATGGGACACATCCTTAAGCTCCATGCCAAAACGGATATCCGGCTTATCCGATCCAAATCTGTCCATTGCTTCTTTATAGGTCATTCTTTGTATAGGAAGCTCTACATCTATACCTATGGCTTCTTTAAACATTTTCTTAAGGAGTCGTTCATTAACTTCTATAACATCATCCACATCCACAAAGGATAATTCCATATCAATCTGGGTGAATTCAGGCTGCCTGTCTGCCCTTAAATCTTCGTCACGATAACATTTGACAATCTGAAAATACCTGTCATATCCGGCACACATTAAAAGCTGTTTAAATAATTGAGGTGATTGGGGCAGGGCATAGAATTGTCCTGGGTGTACTCTGCTTGGAACCAGATAGTCCCTTGCTCCCTCCGGTGTACTTTTTGTCAGTGTAGGAGTTTCTATCTCTAAAAATCCTTCTTCAGTTAAGAAACTCCGTGTAATGTTAGCCACCCGGCTTCGAAGAATCAGATTTCTTTGTAAATCAGGCCTACGAAGATCTAGGTATCTATACTTAAGCCTTAACTCTTCCTTGGTCTTACTATCCTCTTCTATGGGAAAAGGAGGAGTCTCGGCTTCTGACAAGATTCTTATATCATTAGCCCTGATTTCTATATCTCCTGTTAATAAGTTTTTATTAACAGCTCCGGATCTGGCCTCAACCCTACCCCTTACTGCAATAACATATTCACTTCTTAAATGCTCAGCCTTGGCAAAGCCTTCGCTTCCTACATCACTTTCTTCAAAAATAATCTGCAGAATTCCGGAACGATCTCTTAGGTCAACAAAAATTATACCACCCTTATTTCTGCTTTTTTGTACCCATCCCATTACTGTCACTGTTTCTCCGATATTACGATTGGATACTTCAGTACAGCGGTGACTTCTGCGTAAACCTTTCATTGATTCTGCCATAATTTCTTCAATCTCCTTTTTTCTATTCAATATTCCATTTATTTTAATTTATTTCTATCAATATGTCTATATCTTTAATAAAAATCAACTTATGTGCAGTATATTATATCATAAGGATAAGAAATTAGGTATCTTATAATTAAAAAATGGTGACCTAAAAGCATCACCATTTTTTTATATTAGCATATAAATTTACATTTTAATTATTCATCTATTTGGGCTATAAAAGGAGAGGCAGGAAGTCCTTCATTATTATATAGATTAGCATTCTCCGGATTATCTGCCCAAGCATAACGAATCCATTTAGGATTAGATACCTTTTTGCTATATACCATAACACAATCCCCTTCTATTTCAGCTTCGGCAGGATAGAACTTACCGTCTGTACCGCTTATTTCAAAAGTCTCTAACTTATTACCCTTTACGGTCAAACCGCTTCCGGTATAGTTAAAGTAAAGCCTAATTTTATTATCTTCTACCGACAAGGATTTATATATAGGACCGCTAGGTACATTGTCTTCACCAAATACATGGTTAAGTGCCCAAAGAGCCAGTCTTTCACCGACACTCTTTTTATCCCATGGATGTAGGTCATTATACATACCCACGTCAATAGTTACTGCCATGCCTGTGTTGGGAAGTTCAAGGATTTGTCTTTGTGCCTCCCTTACCTGGGCCCATCCGCTTACCTCCGGTTCCATTCTCCAAGGACAATAATTGGCCAGTTGTACATAATAAAATGGTATATCTCCCAGATTCCATAACTTGCGCCAATCCATAATAACAGCCTCTAGTAAATCCTTATAATCATAGGGATATCCGGTATTGGATTCTCCTTGATACCACAGTATTCCCCTAATACTATAATTACGTAAGGGGTAAATCATACCATTATATACTCCTGTAGGTTTATACTGGAAGAATGTAGTGGGGTTTTGAGCCTTAGTAATTGCACCTATTTTATACTTCCATGTTCCTGCTATAGGTATTTGCTCATTTTCTATCTTAATAAAATAGGGCATGTCGGTAACAAAGCCACCGATATTTTCTGTCATAATAAGGCGAACAGTTATTACATTCTTTCCGGCCTTTAATAATCCCTTGGGTATATTGTATCTTCTGGGAGGATATAAATATCCGGTATTACCTACTTGAACACCGTTGATATAGGTCTCATCTGCATCTATAAGTGTTCCTAAAAACAGTTTTCCTTCCTTGCCTGCCAAATGCTTAGGTATCTCTATCTCCTTCCTAAGCCATATGGAGCCCCGGATAGGCTCTAATTCTGTGCCACGAAAACTAGCCGGTAAATTTATCTTTCTCCAATCGGTATCATCATATTCCTCCATATACCAGGTGTCCGGTTTATGGTTGAGTCCTTCATCATTTTTATTAAGCTCTTGGTGCCAATTATTATTGGCTTGGGTTTCACTATTAATTATATCTTCTACATAAGCATCATCTTTGCACTTATCTAAAATTTCCTTGAATCTATCAAAGCCCATTAAGGTCTCTTCACTCATCCAAGCCTCTGCCGGTGTTCCTCCTATTGCTGTAAATAATAAGCCAATAGGTATCTTATATTTATCATAAATCTTCTTAGCAAAGAAATAACCGATTGCACTAAAATCATATACGGTATCAGGTGTAACAGGTACCCAATTACCATCACATAGCTCATCCATAGGCTCTTTAAAATTATATACCATAGGTACGGTATACTGTCTGATGTTTGGATTGTTAGCCCCTTTTATTTCATCTTCAAATAAATCAAGGGTTCGGCTAACCGGTATCTGCATATTTGATTGGCCTGCCAGTACCCAAATATCACCCACCAGGACATCTTCTACAATTCTTTCTTCTCCTTCATGGCTGATATTAATTGTATAAGGTCCGCCGGCTTTTAAATCTTTTAATTCGATACTCCAGCTTCCATCCTCATTAGTTACAGTTTTATATTCTACATCTAAAAAATTTAATTTAAGTTCTTTCCTTGGAACTCCTCTACCCCATATCTTTACCTTGGAATCTCTTTGTAGCACCATTCCATTACTGATTAGGGGTGAGAGCCAAATTTTTTTCTTCTTACCGTTTTCCATAGTACTCCTTTCATAATTAGCAGTATCCAAAGGCTAGAATAGTAAAGTCCTTCTTTTCATCACCCTGGATCATAGTAATTTCAATTATATGTTCTTTATATATTTTTTCCGAATAAACCAACTTTGCAACAGGATTATTCCATCCAAAGATACGGTATCCGGAGTATATTCCTGCTTTTTTGCCATCAATAGATATACTAATACTACCTTCTGATTTATTATTTGCTTCCTTATATATAATAAATAAATTTTTAAAACTTAAGCTAAATTTAAAGTATACTTCTTCTGCATCCCAATCTTTAACCCATCCGTTAGGGAATTCTTCAATTGTATTGGCTTTTTTAAATCCCTTCATAGATATGGGTAAAAGCATCGTGGAATCTATAAGTTTCATATCCTTAAAAGCTACATCGTAAATAGGCATTGATATATGTCAGATTACCGCTTGTGGCAAACCTTTCCTTAAAATATCTAAATGAGGCATCGGCAAAACCTCTGTCTTTTTGCTCATCATTTCTCCTGGTTATGGATCCTCCAAGATATGCAATGGTTACATCTTCCCCTTGCCGGGCTTTTTTTATGGCTTTTTTTATTCTAAAATTATTACCTGTACTGATTAGGGATCGGCTAACCATTATTTTTTGGTAATCCATTTTCATTAAAGTCTCACCTACTGCCTCATATAAAAATAATCTCGATTCACAGGAAATGAGTCTTTCCCAAGGACTTAAATCTTTGGAATAGACTCATCCCCTTATCTTTTGATTCTACACCTTAATCACCGTAGAACTCCTTAATAATCGCATCGAATTGAGCTGAAGCCTCCTGGGCAATTTCTACGGCAGATATACCATCAAATCCTCCACCGTCCATATTGCCGCCCCATCTAAAGCTTAAGCCCGGTACCTGATAAAGTAAGGATCTCTTACCCTGTCCTTGAATCATAGGAATAATAGTCTCTTCCACTGCCCTTGCATCTCTAACCTTGCTATAGTAATAGCTGTAATCTTCTTCTTCATCCTCATATCCCGGAGGAGGTGATACCCATAATTTATAAGCAAACATTACATCATCGGCACGCTGTTCATCAAGAGTAGACGGAATAATTCTTATATTACCTACAAACATTGTCTGCATCTTAGCCTTCTCACCGGGTCCCTTAGGGAAGAAGCAGAATCCCCAATCATCTTCCATATCCTGTAATGATGGATGCTCATACCATTCACCGACCATCATAGCTGCTTGTCCGGCTGCAAATGCAGAAACCCACCATTTTTGTTCTGCTTCTTCAGGTTCCGGCTGCATATAACCTTTACTATATAATTCAACTCCGAATTTTATAGCTTCAAGAAAGTCATCTGACATCTGATTATTTTCATATCTTCCGGTTTTTTTATTATATTTTACATAATCGGAACCGTTACTAAATACGGCTGCCTTAGAAAATTCCACTGACCAACAGGTTATTCCATAGATATCGGTAATTCCGTCGGAGTCCTTATCAATAGTAAGTTGATTGGCAAGTTCCTCCATCTTCTTCCATGTCCATGCGCCTTCCATCTTCTGTAGGTCGTATAATAAATCGGGATCTAGGCCACCTTCTTCAAACAGTCTTTTATTCCAAAATATACCGAGTCCCGGGCTGTCTTCTTCTTCTGTAAAACCATATACTTTTTCATTTTGTGTCATAAAATCTATAACCGATTGATTCCATAGCTGATCTTCAGGGTCAAAACTTGGTAAGTCACTGATTGGATAAAGCAATCCCTGTTTCAAAGGTTCAGGAATAAACGTAGGATCCATAATATAGATATCTGCCAAAGAGGTATTAGTCATTGTTGATGTAATAAATAATTCCTGATATTCATTCCATGTACCGATACTTTCCTGAACTAAAGTAAAGTTATGTGTTGATTGAAGATCCTCTCTGTATGCTTCCTGATCAATTTCTCTGGCTGTGGTAGGCTCTGTATCATTGGTTGTAAACCAGTCAGCTACTTTAATATCTATTCCCCCCAAATCTCTTGGTAGTTCAGCTGTTTGAACCTCATCATCTTTACCTTTATCTTTCTCCTTATCATCTTGCTCTTCTTCTGTAGGTACTGTAGTAGGTTTGGTAGAACTATCTTTTTCTTTTCTACCGCATGCACCAAGAACTAGAGCAATAATCATCACAAATGTAAAAATAAAGCCTAATTTTCTAATTTTTTTCATAACCCTTAAGTCCTCTCCTTCTAAATGTGATTCCCTCTCCTTTATTTAGTTGGCATATATCAGTTTTCTACTTTTTATCCCTTTTTTAACCTTATATGCCATATAGATTAACAAAAACATAAAAAGAAAATCCAAAAAGTTTAGGGAAAATGTGCAACTTTATTGTAACAAATCCCCTAGATATAGGCTAATTGTTATTGACTTATCATGTGTATAAGTGTATACTTATGTCAACAAAATCAGCTGAATACCAATGATAAGAAAGGAGTCATCTTATGACCTCTCAGCAAATAGAATATGTTCTTACTCTTGCTGAAGAAAAAAGTTTCTCAAAAGCTGCACAAAAACTATATGTAACCCAGCCTTCCCTTAGCCAGTTTATTAAGAATCTTGAAAAGGAACTCCGTGTCCCAATTTTTGATAGAAGCACTTCTCCCATAAGACTTACACCGGCAGGAGAAGCCTTTGTAAATGCTGCAAGGAAAATAAAGGCAATTGAAGATGAATTAAATCAGCAGATTGCAGATTTGACAAATCTTAATACAGGAGATTTGAGAATAGGAACTAGTCCTTTTCGTGCTTCATGTCTTTTACCTAAAAGCATTGCTAAATTTCAAGAACTATACCCGGGCATAACTATTCATATACTTGAAGATATTACACATAACCTTGAAGAAGCTGCTATGAACGGTACCATTGATTTATATTTGGGAACGGGCAACTTTGATGAAAGCTCATTTTATGCGGAAGAACTGGCTATGGAACAACTTTACCTTGCAGTTCCCCCACAAAGTCCTATCAATAAGGGGATAGAATCATATCAAGTCTCTGACCATGATATAAAGACTGATTCTGCCAAGCTTCATATGACACCTGCCGTAGATTTATCCATCTTTAAGTCAGCCCCTTTTATTTTCCTTAAGCAAAATCAAAAATTATATTCTACTTCTTCCGAATTCTGCTTATCAGCAGGATTTAACCCCTATATCATATTATTCAGCGAACGATTAGAGACTGCCTTTTCTTGGGTTTTAGCAGGGATTGGTTGTACATTTATTCCTGATTTTCTGATAAAATTTGGCAACTACCATAAACATCCTATCTATTATAAGCTAAATCATCCCAAAGCTACCCGCAGTCTATATATAGCCTATCGAAAAAACCGTTATCTTTCTAGGGTATCAATTGAATATATTGCACTTTTAAAAAAACTTATAGGTCATGGTACTTGGTATTATAAGTAATTTTTTTCATATAATTTATATATAAGTATCCCCTTATTCCTTCTATAAACTTTAACTATTAGACAGATTACAAAATATCCTTTAAAATTTAGATAAATGTCTTTATCTAAAAGCATTGTGGGATATTGCTTATAATTAATTGAGGAACAGGAGTTCAATTACCGAAAGCCTGTTCCTCTTTTAAGGTTTTATATTATCTTTTAAGAAAATCTGATATTTTATCTAAGCTAAGTTCAAACTGCTCTCCCCTGTCCATATCCTTTATATTGACTTTTTTTGCTGCCAATTCGTCAGCTCCTATAATTACCGTATGTTTTGCACCGATTTTATTGGCATATTTCATTTGGGCTTTAACACTACGGTCCATATAATCGGTCTCTATAATAAAACCTTCTTTTCTTAGCTCTCTAACTAAACTATATGCTGCTGCCTTTGATTCTTTACCTAAGATCCCTACATATAAATCCACTGCTGGCTCTTTAGGAAGTTCCACCTTTTCTGTCTCCAGCTCATTAATAATTCTTTCAATACCAAATCCAAAACCGACAGCAGGAATATCCTGTTTACCGTCAATTTCATGAATCAGATTATCGTACCTGCCTCCGCCGCACAGGGTAAAGCCTTCACCGTTAACAAATTCAAATACGGTCTTGGTATAGTAATCCAGTCCCCTGACAATACCTGTATCCACTTCGAAGGGGATATTAAGCTCATTAAGCAGGCTTTGTAGATCATTAAAGTGATCTTTACATTCTTCATCTAGATATTCAATGGTTCTTGGGGCATCCTTTACTATTTCTTTGCAGCCATCCACTTTGCAGTCTATAATTCGCAAGGGGTTTTTCTCCATTCTCTCCTTACAGGTGCCACACAGTTTATCCTCATGTCTTTTTAAGAATTCCAATAAGGCTTTGTTATATTCTTTTCTACAATTTTTACAACCGATACTATTGATATGTAGCTTAACTCCTTTTAGGCCAAGCTCCTTCATAAATTCCATCAATAGAGTAATTAGTTCCACTTCTGCCAGAGGACTTGCTGAACCAAAGAACTCAACACCAAATTGATGATGTTGTCTTAACCTTCCGCTCTGGGGATTTTCATAACGAAAAGCCGGAGTAATGTAAAAAAGCTTTGTAGGCTGACTCTCGGCATATAGGCTGTTTTCAAGATAAGCACGGACTGTTCCTGCTGTTCCTTCAGGCTTTAGGGTAATACTTCTGTTCCCCTTATCCATAAAGGTATACATCTCCTTTTGAACTACATCCGTGGTTTCCCCAACCCCTCGCTGAAACAGGATTGTATGCTCAAAAACAGGAGTAATAATCTCCTTGATATGGTACGCCTTACAAATTTTCCGTGCGATTTCTTCAATTATGGTTCTTTTATACATATTGGAACCATACCAATCCTGCGTTCCCTTTGGTCTTTGTGTTATCATCATAGTCCTCCTAACCTGTTACATTTTATCAATAGTTCCTATATTATAAAAGCAAATAATAGGATAAGCAATATAATATAATAAGAAATACTTCTATAACTGTGGATTCTTTAATAAAAATTCTTTTTTTCTGGCAATCATTTCATCTATTCTACTAATATAGTCTGTAAGACTCTTTACATTTTCAACTCTTTCAATCCGATTCTCATCATGAAATACGAATTTAGACATGGCTCCGGCTCCAAAGGCTAAGATGGTTTGTTTTTCTTCCATAATCAAAATATTATAAAGACCTTCCTTACCCTCTTTTGCATAGCCAATGTTCTCAAGATTATCTGCCATATTCTTTTGTCTGTAGAGATAATAGGGAAGATAACCCTTCTTTTTGGCAAATTCCATAGTTGCTTCCATCATCCTAGGAACATCCACAGCCTGTAAATTTTTATAATTTTCTTTTTCAGTATTAAGCCTCGCTGCCCGCTTAAGTGCCAAAGTATGGACAGTAAGACTTTCCGGATTTAACTTTTCAATTTTATTTAAAGTATCTATTACATCTTCAGGACTTTCATTAGGAAGTCCTATAATTATGTCCATATTGATATTCTCATGGCCGGTTTCTCTAGCCAGATAAAATGCTTCTTCAATTTGTTCTACAGTATGCCTTCTACCGATTAAATCCAAGGTTTTTTGCTGCATAGTCTGTGGATTTATGGAGATTCTGTCAACACCCCATTTTTTTAGGACTTCAAGCTTTTTTCTGCTAATACTGTCAGGCCTTCCGGCTTCTACGCAAAACTCCCGTACATGGGTAAAGTCATACTGCTCTCTTATAAGTCCCAGTAATCTATCTAGTTGTTCTGCAGATAAAGTGGTAGGTGTACCACCCCCAAGATAAACTGAAGTTAACTTTTTATCAGGAAAACAAGTTGAACCATATTTTATTTCTTTTTCTAGGGCATTAAGATAACTTGTAATCCTATCTGCATGTCTTTCTACTGAATATGAAGTAAATGAACAATATAGACAGGTACTTGGACAAAAGGGAATTCCTATATATATACTATATCCCTTTTTATAATCAATTTCATGAAGGAGTTTTCTTTCCCTTTTTGCTATATCTATACTGATATCAATTTTTTCCCTGCTACAAAGGTATTCTCTCTCCATAAAGTTATATATTTCACTATCATCCATGCCCCTATCAAGCATTTCATATACCAGCTTAACAGGCCTTATACCGGTTAGAATTCCCCAGGGTAGTTTAATATTACTTATGGAGGAGAGCATTTTATATAACTGCCGCTTCATGGCATTTTTATAAGCTGCCTTGTCCTTAACAGGATCCGGTGTTTCTGTAATGGTTTTATATTTTCTATCTTTATTATGGGTAATTACAATTTCAATTTTATCATTACCAAAATCTATCTGTATACAGCTATGAACCTTGCTAAGGTTTCCCTCTTCTATAATCACGTCCTTAGAGCCTTTTACCAGTATCTCTTCTTTTGGGTAAAAGGCCTTTACAATGGGATAGGCATCATTTTCATATGCCTTATGGGATAGAATAATTTTAATCATTATTACTCCTAGCTATTATATAATCTATAGATACGGATTAAAACTTTTTTCATGACCTATGGTGGTCGGTCTACCATGTCCGGGATAAATCTCTATATCATCTGAAAGGGTCATCAATTTACTTTGGATAGATTCTATTAATCTTTGATGATTTCCGGTAGGAAAATCCGACCTTCCTATACTTTCATATAAAAGAGTATCTCCGCTAAAAATTATTTTTTCCTCTTTAAGAAAATAGCAGGCTCCTCCTTTGGTATGCCCCGGTGTATATATCACCTTCCAATGTAGGCCTCCTGCCTGAAACTCTTTTCCATCCTTAAGTAAAATATCGGCTTCAACCAT
The DNA here is from genome assembly GCF_900070325.1 of Herbinix luporum. GTDB lineage: Bacteria > Bacillota > Clostridia > Lachnospirales > Lachnospiraceae > Mobilitalea > Mobilitalea luporum. The sequence goes on along the minus strand of NZ_LN879430.1, from coordinate 516,150 downwards.
AACCTCTTCTCCCATATGAGCAGAGAGATTAAGATTGGAATCCTTAAGAAAGTCTGCCTCATCTTCATGGGCACATATGGGAGCCTTGGTAAGAAGCTTTAGATCATTTGCTGCTGTTATATGGTCAAAATGACCGTGGGTAAGTAATATCATCTTACATACCAGGTCATTTTCATTTAAATATTGATCTATCTTATTAACATTGTCAGCAGGATCAATTACAACAACTTCCTTTGAATTAGGAGCACTAACAATATAACAATTGGTTTGCAACATACCTAAAACCATTGTTTTTATATGAATTTTTCTCATATAATACCTACTTTCATTTAATTGCAATTAATTAACCGGCTGTACGTTCAATATCAAGTACGCTTTCTACATTACGTATCTTGTCAATAATCTCATTAAGTTGTTCCACTCCATTAATTTCAAAACCAATACTAATAGAGGCAGTACCCTGCTTACTGGTTCTTACATTCATGGATGTAACGTCGATTTTATTTTCAGTTAAGACCCTGGATATATCCACCAGGACACCGGTTCGATTATTGGCAAAGATCTTAATTTCTGCCGGATATACTCCTGTTTGTTTCCCGGCATTTACATCCCATTCGGCATCTATTAACCTTGCCCTATCATCCTCCGGCAAATTAATTACATTGATGCAATCTGTTCTATGAATTGATATCCCTCTTCCCCTGGTAACAAAACCGATAATTTCATCTCCCGGAACAGGGCTACAGCATTTTGAAAAACGTACTGCTAAATCATGGATTCCCTTAACTACAATACCACTTTTAGATTTGGTGGTAGGCAATTTATAATCCTTATTTCCTATTACCTCTTCAAGAATATTCTCATCGGTTATATTAAGCATATTCTTTTTACGGTGTTCTTCATATAGACGGTTAACTACTTGACTTTCTTTAAGTCCTCCATGACCTACTGCAGCCAGTAAAGAATCCCAGTCTTTAAAACCGTATTTTCTTAATACTACACCGGTATAATCTGGTTTCATCAGTTCACTAAGTACAATATTTTTGTGCTTACAATAACTTGCAATCAATTCCTTGCCTTTATTTATATTGTCCTCTTTTAATACGGATTTAAACCATTGATTAATCTTGTTTTTTGCCTGAGTACTCTTAACAATGGAAAGCCAGTCACGGCTGGGACCTCTAGAATTTTGAGAAGTCATAATCTCAACCCGGTCCCCGTTTTGAATTACATAGTCAATGGGTACTAGCTTACCGTTAACTCTGGCTCCCACCATTTTATTACCCACAGCACTATGAATGCTGTATGCAAAATCAATGGTATTAGAGCCCCTTGGCAAAGTCTTAACATCACCTGTAGGTGTAAATGCATACACACTGTCAGAGAATAAATCAAAATCATTTTTAAGTAAACTTAAAAACTCCCTATTGTCGGAAAGATCTCTCTGCCATTCTAAAACTTGACGGAGCCAAGTCAACTTCTCTTCTTCAGCACTGGAATTAACGCCCTTTCCGTCAGCCCCCTCCTTATACTTCCAATGAGCAGCAATACCATATTCGGCAGTTCTATGCATCTCAAAGGTTCTAATTTGAATTTCAAAAGGCTGTCCCTTAGGCCCGATTAAGGTGGTATGGAGGGATTGATACATATTGGGCTTGGGCATGGCAATATAATCTTTAAACCTTCCCGGAATGGGTTTATACATTTCATGGATAACACCTAAGGCGGCATAACAGTCCTTCAGGGAATTGACAATAATACGGACCGCAAATAGATCATAAATCTGATCTAAGGTTTTATTTTGATTTACCATCTTTTTATATATACTAAAGAAATGCTTTATTCTTCCGTCAATTTTTGCCGCAATTCCGGCTTCATCTATATGAAACCTAACATCAGCAACAATACTGTCTATATATGCCTGACGCTCACTCTTTTTAGTTGCAATTTTTTCTGCCAAATCCTTATATACTTCCGGCTCAAGATATTTTAAGGATAAGTCATCTAGTTCAACCTTAATCTTGGATATACCAAGTCTTTGAGCAATTGGGGCATAAATATCCATGGTTTCTCTGGCAATTTCTTTTTGTTTTTCAGGTCTCATATATTTTAAGGTTCGCATATTATGAAGCCTGTCAGCAAGTTTTATTAAGATAACACGGATATCCTTTGCCATGGCAAGAAACATCTTTCTAAGATTTTCTGCCTGGATTTCCACCTTATCTTTGGAGTATTTTAGCTGAGTTAACTTTGTAACACCATCTACCAGTAAGGCAATCTCATCGGTGAACATCTCTGCCACCTGCTCGATGGTAAAGTCCGTATCTTCAACCACATCATGAAGAATACCTGCTACAATACTTTCTTTATCAAGTTCTAGTTCAGCTAAAATATTGGCAACACACAGGGGATGAACAATATAGGGCTCGCCCGATTTTCTAAATTGATCTTTATGGGCATTCATGGCCAACTGGTATGCTTTTTCTAAAATAGAAATATCAGCGGAGGGATGATAGTCAATAACCTTGTCGATTAGCTTTTTATACAGTTGCTCGGGCGCAGTAAAATCAGCTGGCACTGATGTAGCTGCCGGCCTATATAATAAACTCCGATTCATATAATCATCCATCTTATCCATAATATCACCACCTGTGTCACAAAACCCATATACTTATTGCTAAACAAATTTTATTTAAAATTATTAATTTCCTTCGTACTGAATAACAGCTTCTACATCAAAGCCGGCCAATTTATCCCGGCCTTTTAGTCCTTTAAGTTCCATTAAGAAAACAATTTTTACAACTTCTCCACCAAGGCTTTTTATTAACTTGGTTATGGCTTCAATAGTTCCTCCTGTAGCAATCAAATCATCTATAATAACTACCTTTTGTCCAGGTTTAATTGCATCTTTATGAATTTCTATTGTAGCCTTGCCATATTCAAGATCATAATCCATCTCAATTGTTTCGCAAGGTAACTTTCCTTTTTTTCTTACCGGTATAAATGCTTTATTCATATTATAAGCAATAGGTACTCCAAAAATAAATCCTCTAGATTCTGGACCTACTATTACATCAAAATCAACATCTTTTAATAAATCCTGTATGCTGTCAATAGCCAGCTTTAATCCATCCTTATCTTGTAATACAGTTGTAACATCACGGAATATAATTCCCGGTTCAGGAAAATCCGGTATACTTCTTACGTAATCTTCTAACTTTTTCATCTTACACCCATACCTTTCTGAGGGCAAATTATCCTCTTGCCCCTTTATAGTAGAACATTATATCATTTATGACAAATCTACGCAAAGACAAATTAAAATTAATTATGAATTTGCCCTAACTTATATTAACTTTGTAGTTAAATAGTCTTATTTGTTTATTATAGATAAATTTCTTAATTTTATCTATAATTTTGTATGATTAGCTGTATGCTTTTATATCCCTTATATTCATTGATTTTAGGATAATAAGTAACGGTAAGTTTTAAATTTGATCCTCTTCCTGTTTTTAGACGCTGCACTTCATCTGGTCCGTATTTATCACTGATATATTTAAAAAAGCCATCTACATCTCCGAAATACAAGGCATCCATTTCTCTGCCATATGGATTCCTTACCCGTAATCGAATTCCGTTGGCATTTTTTCCTATAATCATAATAGATTTTATAGTTAAATCCTTTTCTGCAAATAAAGGCTTACTATTACCTGTTCCGAAAGGTTCAAGTAATTTTAGTTCATTTATCAGTTCTTCAGATAGATAGCCTAAAGGAAGTAAAATATCTATAGTAATTTTAGGTATGAGCATCTCAAATGTCAACGGGCAATTCTCATTAAGTGCCTTCCTTAATATATCTATATTTTCCGGTAAAAGTGATAAACCTGCAGCCATAGGATGACCACCCACCTTAATTAGTAGCTCCCTATGTTTTGATAGCTCTTCAATCATATTATATTTATCTATAGATCTTCCTGAACCTTTTGCATAGTCCGTAGAATCTGTTAAAATCAAGGTTGGTCTATGATATCTTTCGCGAATTCGCCCTGCAATTATTCCGGCTATACTCTCATGACATTCCGGTATATATACCACTAAAACCTTATCATCTAGCATATTGCCTTCTTCAATTAATGAAATTGCTTTTTCTACATACTTTGCTGTCATATCTTTACGGGCTTCATTTAAATTTTTAAGCTCACCAGCAAGCTCCATGGCTTCACTTTTTGTCTCAGAAAGTAATAATTTAAGTCCGATTTTAGCTGTATCTAGCCTTCCTGAGGCATTTAGGCAGGGACCTATAATAAAGCCCAAGTGAAAAGAGGATAAATCTTTTTTATTAATCTGACAGGCATCCATAAGTGCAAGCAATCCTATATTTCTTGTGTCCTTTAACAGTGAAAGTCCATGTTTTACTATTATTCTATTTTCATCAATTAATTCCATAACATCACAGACTGTAGCAATTGCCGTATAAGATAAAAGTTCCCTTAGATAGTCTTCCTTATCAGGTATTTCATATTGACTAAGTAGTGCCACTGCCAATTTATAGGTTATGGCTGCACCACATAATCCTGAAAAAGGATATGTACAATCTCTTCTGTGTGGATTAATAATAGCATCTGCTTCCGGTAGTATTACTGTATTATCATCTGTTTCAAGAAGGCTGTGATGGTCTGTCACAATTACCGTCATACCAAATTCTTTTGCCCTCTTTATCTGATCTATTGCTACAATACCATTATCACAAGTAAGCAAGGTATCTACATTATGACTTTTAGCTTCTTCCACCATTCGAATATTCATTCCATATCCGTCAATTATTCTATCCGGTATCTCATAGTCTACCTGTGCTCCCAGTTTTTTTAGGGTCCTATATAAAATATATGTTGCCACAATTCCGTCAACATCATAATCACCTATAATACGGATTTTCTTTCCGTGGGCTATCTTTTCTTTTAGGATATGGCAGGTCTTATCCATATCTTTTAAAAGAAAGGGATTATATAGATTATCAAGGCTTGGTTTAAGAAAAGTCTCTATATCTTTAGGATCCTCAAATCCTTTGTTAACCAGACATCTTGCCAATACCTCACTTATACCGCACTTTTCCATAATATATGTAAAGTCGGCTTTCCTATTCTTTATGACCCAGTTTTCCAAGCTGTCCTCCTATCTATAAGCTCTTTTCAATTTCCTTAATCTTCTGATATACAGCTTGAGCCAGAGCCCTATGACCTTCTTTATCTAAATGAATGGCATCCTTATCATCAGCTTTGGCATAATTTGCCGCATCCATGAAGTGACAGTTATACTTTTTAGCCAATTCTTTATACTCTGCTGCCAGCTTTCTGGATTTTTCTGCCCCGGCTAGTCCTCCAAAGGATTCACAGTATGGGGAATCTAAGATTTTATCGCTTATATGAATAGGAGAGATAATTAATATTTCATTATTATATATATTAGGATCACGTAGTATCTTAATTAATTGTTCCATACCATTAGCAATATCCTTAGGTGAGGCATTAAACCTTTCCTTTGTATCATTAGTACCCAGCATAATAATTACCAAATCCAAAGGCTTATGGGTTGCAATACATACTTCTAGATATAACTTTCCATTTGTATTTTTTATTTCTGTATCATCATAGACGGTTGTACGTCCGTTAAGCCCCTCTTCTATTACATAATATTCTATGCCTAAGTGTCTTTGAAGCAATCTTGTCCACCTAGTATTTTCATCATATCTTTCTCCACTAGCTGCTATAAAACCGTGGGTATTGGAATCCCCAAAGCACATAATATTCTTTAACATTTTTCCTTCAACCTTTCCATTATCTATACTAAAAAGTAGGCCTGACACAAACTCAGACCTACAATGTGTTGAATATAATGCCAAAATTTAATACAAATTATATATAGATATAATAACAAGAAAAACAGGCTTTTGTCAAGATAAGCCAGGCTTAAAATAAAATGGCTATAATATATACAAATAGCTTTTTTATGAAATAATATTGTATATATATGGTATAGTATGTTATAATGTATCATATCGTAATTAAAACCACTTAACAAAGACATGTGAATATTTGGGATAATATTAATGTGTTTTTATCAGACATAATTTTTAATGGAAGGATATGGTGAATAAAATGAAAGAATTTATTATCACTACAGACACTACTTGTGATCTACCAATTGAATATATAGAAGAACATAATATAAAAGTGCTTCCACTATATTATAGTTTTGATAATACTGTTTATGGTGATAAAATTAATCTTGATATAAAAGAATTTTATGATAAAATGCGCAGTGGAAATATGCCCACAACAATGGCCGTAAACCCCGATACTGCCAGGAATATTTTTTTAAATTTAGCCAATGAAGGGTACGATATATTACATATCGCCTTCTCTTCCCCATTAAGCGGCAGCTGCTCCGTAGCTGAAACTGTTGCCAGGGATCTTATGGAGGAAAGACCGGGTATAAAAATTAAAGTAATTGACTCCCTATGTGCCTCCTTAGGAGAAGGTCTTCTGGTTCATAAGGCTGTTATGATGAAGAAAGCCGGCAAGTCTATGGATGAGATTGTTAGCTGGCTTGAAGATAACAAGCTAAATCTATGTCATATCTTCACAGTCGATGATCTTCACCATCTTCGCCGGGGAGGCAGGATATCAAAGACTACTGCAATTATAGGAAGCTTAATTAATGTCAAACCTATTCTTCATGTAAATAATGAAGGCCGCCTTGTACCTTTAAATAATGTAAGGGGAAGAAAAAAAGCCCTCATTTCCTTAGTAGATCTGATGGAAAAAAGAATTGAAGGCTTTGAAAATGAAAATGATATTGTCTTTATAAGCCATGGTGACTGCTTAGAAGATGCCAATTATCTTGCTTCAATGATTAAGCAGCGCTTAGGTATAGAAAACTTCTTAATTAATTATGTATCCCCCACAATCGGATCCCATTCAGGACCGGGAACCATTGCTCTTTTCTTTATGGGTAATTCCAGATAAAAATATCAACAACTGCATAATTTTGCTCATATACTCATAAAAAAAGAAGGACAGTAAATATTAGTTACTTGTCCTTCTTTTTTCTCTAAAAGAAACTTCCCTTATGAAGATTACTTACAACTTCGGTAACCCGATTTTTTGCGTCTTCCCCTGTCTGGGCTCCTTCTATATAGTTTATCAGTTCCCTCTTTTTTTGATCAGATAGATTAGCAAAATTGTTCATAGCTTTCATATCCAAGGCCAAACGCATACCAAGCCCTATGGGCATATCTGACTTACCATCTATAAGAGTCATAAGTGCTCCTTTCCCACAACTTATTTTATAAAGAAAATACCTTTTCTAATACTTATTATGAAGGCTAAATGTTCTTTTTATGTTGCGGGATTATTTCCAATCCTAGATAGAAATAACATTTGTTTTTTACTTATGAAATCTTAACAAACTCTTCCACCAAAGCTTCTACTGCCTTTAAGCTGCTTCTCCAAAATTCTTTATCTTCTAAATTAATTTCAGCTTCCCTAGCTGCCTCTTCAACAGTACTTACGGTAGTGGCATTTAACAGGGCTTTGTATTTTTCAACAAATGCCTCTCCCTCTTTTTTATACTTCTCATACAAGCCTCTTGCAAACAAGCCTCCAAATGCATATGGGAAGTTATAAAAACTTAAGGATTCAGAATAATAATGACCTTTAACTACCCACATATAAGGATGTAGATAATTATGATCCAATCCGTCACCATAAGCTATTTTTTGACTCCTTAGCATAATATCATTTAATTCATTGGGGAATAAGAAGCCACTTTTGCTTCTTTCAAATACCTCTGTCTCAAATAAATATCTGGAATAAATATCACAAATAATCTGGGTAAGATCCTGTAACTGACTTTCAATCAGTGCCATCTTCTCCTTGCCACTGGTCTGACTAATGGCAGCTTCCATAATTAATGACTCATTGAATGTGGAGGCGGTTTCTGCTACCGGCATACTATAATCAGTATTTAGGGGTAAATGATCCTCAATATGCAGGCCATGGTAAGCATGTCCCAATTCATGGGCTAAGGTAATTACATCACTTAAACTTCCGCTGAAATTAGTCAGAATCCTGCTCTGCTTTACAAAAGTTAAATTACTGCAAAAAGCTCCCCCTACCTTACCTTTTCTAGGGAAGAAATCAATCCATTCTTCTTCAAAAGCCCGCTCTACCATATGGGCTAAATCATCAGAGAAACCTTTAAAATGACTTACTAGATATTCCCTTGCTTGTGGTACTGTAAATTTGCTACTGCTTTCTCCCATAGGTGCAAATAAATCATACCAAGGAAGACCATTTTCGTGACCCAATAGTTTTGCCTTATGCTTTAGATATTTGTGGAATACAGGCAGATACTCACGGATTGCACTTAACATAGCTTCTAGGGTTTCTCTCTTCATGTAAGATTGCTCTAAAGTCTGGTCAAGAGGTGATTTATAACCACGGAGATCACAAATTGTATTAACTTGAGTTTTAATATTATTTAGGGAGAAACTTATGGCATCCTTGATTTTTTCATATGCCTTAAGTTCTGCCTCATATGCATCCTTTCTAACAGAAGCGTCTTCACTATAAGCAAGATTACGAACTTCAGGGATAGTTATAGTCTTTCCTCGATAATCCACCTCTAAAATAGAAGTCAAATAACCCTGCATATTGCTCCAAGCTGAACCTGCAGATATATTTAACTTAGCTATTACTTCTTCCACATCGTCACTTAACAGATGTTTTGCTTCCTCTTTTATATTATTTATAAAGAATTCATAGCTCTTGATTTTAGGATGCTTTTCCATATACTTGTCAATATCTTTTATGCCTGCTATCCATTTTTTTATTACCGCAAGAGGCTTAGAAATTTCACTATACATCTTTTCAAGCTTATTTAGTTCATTGACAACTTGGCTGTCAGAAGTATTTACGGACTGCCTAAGGGAAAGATAAGAACCTAAAAAACCACCTAATACCTCTAATTCTTCCATATATTCAATACCGGTAATAAGAAGTTTTTCCTCTTCCTGACTATTTCCTAAAGATTTGCTAAAGCTTTCTATATTTTCAATTAAATTTTCCAGCTTTCTAAAATCTTCTTTATACTTTTCATCATCTAAACCCTTATAAAGAATATCCAAAGACCATTCATTATACATAGCTTCTACTTCCTTTCAGATTTTTCTAATTGTAGTAATTTTACTTTAATTTCAATGCCACCCCTGTAACCGATTAGGCTTCCATCAGATCCGATTACTCTATGGCAAGGAATTATACACATAATAGGATTATTATGATTTGCCATTCCCACAGCCCTGGCTGCCTTTTTATTTCCTATGATTTGGGCAATCTCCTTATAGCTTCTGGTTTCACCATAGGGTATCTGCAAAAGAGCCTCCCATACCTTTTTTTGAAAGCTGCTACCTTGAGGATTTAAACTAATGGTAAATTCTTTCCTAATCCCTTCAAAATATTCCCTAAGCTGACCGGCTGTTTCCTTAATTAGCTTAGTTTCCTCCATGGTATACTTTTTCAAATCTTCTTCATTAATATCACCTGCTAGGGTAACTTTATTTATTCCGATTCCATCTTCGGCAATAAAGATTTGTCCAATGGGCATATCATAAAAAAATCCAAAACCCACATCCTCACCTCAATAATTGTGGCATTAATTTACATCCAAAAACTTTCTATGTGTCTATATTGTACCACAAAATACAGATGACAAAAACAAAAAATGCATCTATCTAATATTAATAATTAATTAGATAGATGCAGCTTTATATATAAAATCATTTAAAATGATATAAATTTCTCAATGATTTTATATTAATTTACTTTATGAAAATACTTTAACTCTACCATCAATAGGAGCAAATTCTTTTTCCCCAGGCACTTCTTTTGGAGTTCCAAAAGGCATTTGGGCAAGAAGCTTCCAATGGTTGGGCAAATTCCACTCATTTTTTACCTGATCATCAATCAAGGGATTGTAATGTTGCAATGAAGCTCCAAGTCCTGCACCTTCTAAACTTATCCAGATTGTATATTGCAGCATACCTGAGGACTGAAGCGACCATACAGGAAATGACTCCTTATAAAGTTGAAATTGTTCCTGAAGTCCCTCTATAACAGCCTGGTCTTCAAAAAACAGGATTGTTCCATATCCATTTTTAAAACTATTAATCTTTTCATCTGTTGAGGCAAAAGATTGGGCAGGAACTATCTTTCTTAATTCCTCCCTGGTAATCTCCCAAAGCTTATCATGATTCTCTCCTAAAAGGAGAACTACTCTGGCACTTTGAGAATTAAAGGCTGAGGGTACATGTTTTACCGAATGTTCTATAATCTCTCTTATCTCCTGATTAGAAATGGGGGATTTTTTGTCTATTGCATAAAAAGTACGACGTCCTTCAACCAATTGCTTTAACTCTTTCATATTCTATACTTCCTTTCTACTAAATATTCTAGGTTTAATTTGTAGCTATAATCTATACTTTCAATTCTCCTGTTCATATTTTACAGTTTATATTGTTTACAATTTTATTTTACACTATTTTTTAAATTTGTCAATAGCTATTATTGACTTTTTTTAAATAATTGTATAAAATTTAATTGCACAGTGAAAATGTCTTAATAATATAGACTGCCCTAAACTTATAGAAGGAAGGTTATGATTATGAATACAAATAAATATGATATTTTAAAGCTGGATAATCAACTATGTTTTTCATTATATGTGTGCTCAAAAGAAATTATCCGCAAATACAAACCTATACTGGATCCTTATGGATTAACTTATACCGGTTATATTATCATGATGGCCTTATGGGAAGAAGACGGGATTACAATTAAGGAGTTGGGAAAAAAACTATTCTTAGATTCCGGAACATTAACACCTCTTTTAAAGAAGTTGGAGATGCAAGGCTATATCTTACGCAACCGCAGTAAAAAGGATGAGAGAAATGTTTATATAAGACTTACCGAGAAGGGAAAATCCTTAAAGGATGAAGCCTTAAGTATTCCGGATAAGCTTTTATGTACTTTAGATATGGATATGGATGAAGGTATGAAGCTGCTAAATAATCTTCATAAAATGATGGAGCTTCTTACAGCTTCTGAAGATAGCCAGTGATAAATTATCCGGTAAATATCATTAGAAAAAACCTATGGTAATATGGCCTTAGTATAGCCATTTTACCATAGGTTTTTTTATAAATTTAAATCTTCTTCATAGCCCAGCATTAGATTCATATTTTGAATTGCAGCCCCGGAAGCTCCCTTACCCAGATTATCAAGTCTGGTAATTATCATAGATATATTTTTCTCATCATTGCCTATAACAAAGATCTCAGCCAAATTTGTATCATTACAAGCCGTAATATCCAAACCACCATCAAATATATATTTATAGTCCCCTAAACTCTCTTCATCTATATACGGCATTACTTTTACAAACTTTTGATTCTTATAGTGATGGGCCAAAACATTATAAAGTTCTTTTCCTTTAAGCTTCTTATTAAGTAGACTTGTATGAATTGGTATGATTGTTGCTAATCCCTTATAGTAATTGGCAACAATGGGAAGAAAAATCGGACTGTTTACTAAACCTGTATGGACCATCATCTCTTTTAAATGCTTATGGTTAAGCCCCAAGCTATAGGGTCTGGGAGCCTTTGTATAGGGATTGTCTTTATTCTTGTCTTCATACTTTTCAATTAAATTCTTACCCCCACCGCTGTATCCGGTAATACTTTGACATGACACAGGATAATCTGCAGGCATAATATTATTTTTAATTAAAGGATATAATGATAAGACAAAAGCTGTGGCATGGCAGCCCGGATTACTTACCCTCTTACTGTTTTTTATTTCTTCTTTATGGGAAGGAGAAAGTTCAGGAAGTCCATATGTCCATCCTGATATAGTCCTATGGGCTGTACTGGCATCTATAATCTTAGTACTTGGATTTGTAACCAAAGATACTGCCTCCCTTGCCGCCTCATCCGGAAGACATAAAAATACTAAGTCAGCCTCATTTAAGCATTTTTTTCTTTCATTAATATCTCGGCGTTTATCATAATCGATTTTAATTAATTCAATATTATCATACTTGCTAAGCCGTTCGTTAATACCCAGTCCGGTGGTTCCACTAAGTCCGTCTACGAATATCTTCTTTTTCATAATAATCACCTACAGTTAAATATATGTTGTATATTTATTCATTTCTTTTTATTAATATACAACACTCTATAAGCTATGTCAACCAGAAAAATATAAATTAAAACCCAAAAACACGGTCAGGCTAATCCTTAAACCGTGTTTTTGGGTTAGGAAAGTTTATAAAAAACTATTGATTAGTATTAGTCCATAATTTATTCTTTACATTGGGATCCACACCCTTTAACTCAAATAATTTACTTACCGTTACAAGGGCATATCCATCATCTAAAAGACCTTCAATAATATCATCCAATGCATCAACTGTATTTTGATTACCGCTAAAGTCATGAAGAAGTATAATATCTCCATCCTTTACCTCAGTAAGAATTTTTTCTGCTCTTTCTTTGGCACTTACCCCAGCTTCCCAATCCAAACCATTTATACCATTGACAAAGGGTAAATCAATAGCTTCATACATAGTCTCACTGACGGCTATATATGGGGGTCTAAAAAACTTTGGTGCTACATTTACCATCTGCTTTATTATATTATCGGCTTTTTGAATTTCCTCTTTAATTTCATCAACTGTCATCTTATCCATATAGCTATGGCTCCAGGAGTGATTAGCAATCTCACATCCCAGCTCTAATTGTCTTTCCAGTACCGGCTTTGTATCTTCGCTGACATCTTTACCTATCACAAAGAAAGTAGCTACAACTCCATACTCTTCTAGCTTATCTAAAACCAAAGGTGTTATATCTAGATTAGGACCATCATCAAAGGTCAGTGCTACTAGCTTTTTACCGGTATAATCAATCATATCTGACGATGGCTTTTTATTATTATTCATAAGTCGTTATTCTCCTTTAGCTTATAAGATACAAAAATACCTCTCTTATCATTTGTCATTAAAAAACTCTTACTTAATATTAACAAATTTTGTACCATAGAACAAATAAAATATATTTATAAAGAATATAAGTCAAAGGTTATACCCCTTAAGGATATAACCTTTGATTTATACCAGATTAACTTCTTCTAAACGTTCAGAAATCAAGTCTTCAACTTCTTCTCTGTTCATATCCATAGCAATGGATAGTTCACCAAACAAGCAATCCTTGGCAATATTCAAATATTTTTCATCAGTAAATGTAAGTTTTTTTCCTTGAGATAAACGTTCCTGTTTCCTTACATACAGGGTCTTAATTATTTTAATCCAATCCTTGCAATCGTGGTGTCTTAAAGCTTCCTTATAGGCCTCTTCTCTTTGTTTATCATTTTCTACCCCAATTAATGAGATATCAGGAATTTGCTCAATCAATTCCAAGGCTTCTTCATTGCTTATTACTCTTCTCATTACTACCTTGTCATTATCTACAGGGGTATATAAAGTACTTGATTTGGAAAACACCGGTTGAAGTGTGTAGCATTTCTTACTTTGGTCAACACCGGGTATATTAAGGCCACCTATATCCTCCACCCTACATACACCATGGTTACCGTAAATAATATAATCGCCTATTTCAAACATCTTTTCCCTCCTAACATATGCAGGTTTATCTTCTCCTATATATATATTAACAGAAGTTTGAACATTTTGTCAGTTGTTTTTCTTATTTTCGTTAATTTTGTAGGAATACCTAAAGATAGTTCTTATATTCTTCGTATATTTCCACAAGATATTTTGTAATTTAATGGCAATGAACCAAGCTAAATTAATAAAGGGTTACCTAACAGCGGTTTTAATCCCACTTTGTAAGGCAACCCCTTTATATATTATTCTATCCATTATCTGAAAATTTAACCTTAAAATTACATTATCTTTATTCCTTAGCCGAAGGGTCAATGGCATCCCGCAAGGCATCACCAATAAAATTAATACTTACCACCAATAATATTATCACAACACCTGCCGGCACCCATAGCCAAAACTTACTGGTAAGTATAGTTATGGACTCGGCTCCGTTCAAAATATTTCCCAAACTTGCCGTAGGAGACTGTACACCCATTCCCAGAAAACTTAAAGCAGCCTCATCTAATATGGAATAGGCAAATACGGATGTGGCATATACCAAGATAGGGCCTACCGTATTAGGCAAAATCTCAGAAAACAGAATATAACCATTTGGCATTCCGGCTACAATATTTCCTTTAACAAAAGTAGTTTCCCTCAGTGACAGTACATTGCCCCGAACTAATCTGGCTGCACCGGGCCAATCTACAAATCCCAAAATAAGAATAATATTCCACAAACCCGGCTCAAATATGGCCGCTGCCACCAATACCAAAAGCATATAAGGAAATGACATAATAATATCAGTTATACGCATTATAAGAATATCAACCCAGCCACCAAAATATCCGGCAACAAGCCCCAGGATAACACCGATTAATGTAGATATAACCGTTACAGAAAAGCCCACAAACAAAGATATTCTGCTTGCATATAAAAGCCTGCTAAACATATCCCTGCCGATTTGATCCGTACCAAGCCAATGTTTCGGAGAGGGAGGCATGGAAAATGATGTACTTACCTGATTTGGATCATATGGGGCAATTAAGGGGGCAAGTAGGGCAAGTATTGTCATAAATCCAAGAAAATAAAGGCTTGCCACTGCCAGCTTATGTTTCCTAAAACGTTTCACAATCATCTTTAGGCTGCCATGTTTATTCTCTGATATATCAGATTTCTGCTTCATAGTAAACTCCATTTCTGTGTTGCAATTTTTCCTTTGTTGACCATTTAATTTATATCTTTTTTAATATTTAATAGTAGGGTCTACTAATGCATATATTATATCTGTAATAAGATTAGCTGCAAGTACCACCACAGCAGTTAAAAGAGCCACTCCCATAATAACAGGGTAGTCCCTGTTTAAGATTGCATTCATAGTAATAAGACCAAGACCCGGCCAACTAAAAATCTGTTCAATAATAACAGCTCCACCAAAAAGCGTAGGTATCTGCATACCAATCACAGTTACAATAGGTATTAAGGCATTTCTTAGGGCATGCTTATTGATAACTAGAAACCGTCCGATTCCTTTAGATTTTGCAGTACGAACATATTCCTTCTGTAAGATTTCCAAAACAGCACTTCTGACATAACGGATATTTGAACCGGTAATAGATATGGCTAAAACTAAAACAGGCATAACCATATGCCTTAATATATCAAGAATTCCTCCGTCTCCTCCTGCAGTTTTCATACCACTAGAAGGAAGCCAACCCATTTTTACTGTGAATAAGTAAATAAATATTAAAGAAAGAAAAAAACTTGGCACACTGGTACCAAAAAAGGACATAGTCACTAAAGCATAATCTCTTTTCTTATATCTATGAACCGCACTATAAATCCCAAGAGGGATGGCAATTGCCAAGCCCAGTAATAAGGAAGTTCCCATTAGTAAAAGGGTTGGACCCAAATGATCACCTATTAACTTACTGACCGGTTGATAGCTTTTTATGGAATAACCTAAGTTCCCCTGTAATACATTTTTAAGCCAAACAAAATATTGAACATATATGGGTTTATCAAGCCCCAGCTGGATAGCTTTTGCCTCCAATGCAGCCTCCGTAGTCTTAGGCCCTAACATCATTTCTAAGGGACTTCCAGCCAGGTTCATAATTGCAAAATCAAGAATTGTAATGCCAATAAGAACAGGTATGGCAATCAAAATTCTTTTAAGTATATATCTAAACATTATCGTTCCCCTCCTGCCTGCATTACCGGACATGCCGCCTTATGGTTACTTCCGAATCTTATAGCCAGTAAATCCGGATCATTAACTTTACAGGATTCTATGGCATAGGGACATCTGGTGTGGAATCTACAGCCTTTAGGGGGTTGTATGGCTGAAGGAATTTCTCCTTTTAAAACAATCCTCTCTCTTTTTCTAAGACTAGGATCAGGCAAGGGTGAGGCATCAAATAAGGCCTTTGTATAAGGATGTACGGGATTATCAAATAATTCCTTTGTTTCAGCTATTTCAACGATTTTACCCAAATACATTATAGCAATACGATTGCTTACATAACGAACAGCTCCAAGGCCATGGGCGATAAATACATAAGTTAATTTCAACTCTTCCTGCAGCTGTTTTAAAAGATTTAATATTTGTGCCTGAACCGATACATCCAAGGCACTGACCGGTTCGTCACATACTATAAGTCTTGGTTTTACAGACAGAGCCTTGGCAATTCCTATTCTTTGTCTTTGTCCCCCGGAAAACTCATGGGGATATCTATATTTCATATTCTTTGATAAACCTACCAGTTCTAAAAGCTTATTAATTTCCTCATCTAACCTATCCCTTGTCACAATCCCATGATAAAGCATAGGGGCTGCCAATATATCATAAACCTGCTTCCTTGGATTTAAGGAAGATGTAGTATCTTGAAAGACCATCTGCAGACCTGTTCTGATTTTACGAAGATTGGAGGATGCCATATCAGATATAACCTGTCCCTGATAAATAATACGCCCTGAAGTGGGTCTCTCCAGGGCTACAATCTGGCGTCCAATAGTGGACTTGCCACATCCGGATTCACCTACAATTCCAAGGGTTTCTCCCTCATATATTTCCAAATCAACTCCGTCTACCGCATGGATTACAGGTCTGTTTTTTCCTATTACCGAACCTCTTTGCGGATAATATTTCTTTAAACCTTCCACAATAAGCAGAGGCTTTCTTTTATAAATTTCACTCAAGTAAGAAGTTCCCCCTTTCCGGCTCGGTGGCATCTAACTAAATGTCCCGGTTTAATCTCAGAATAAACCTGTATATCTTTGCAAGCGGGGACACCATAGGGGCACCGTCCATAAAATCTGCAACCTTCTATATCTTGATATCTTTCAGGTACAGTTCCCGATATAGAAGATATTTGTCAAATATTAAATCAAGCAGCCTCCATTCTTTTTAATCTAACAATTTCCGCCATAATATATATGACAGCAATCAAACCGGCGATGCCGTCAGAAATGGCATTGCTGATATATATTCCTTTTACTCCTATTTTGGGAGCTAGGATTATAATTGAAGGAATAATGATGATGCCATATCTAAAAAAGGCCAAAAAACTACTAAGCTTAGATTTACCCACCACTTGAAAATATTGTGAGCTTACAGCCTGTGGCCCCATAATAGGCAACATAAATAAATAATACCTAATACCTGATGCAGTTTGTCTAATCAGCATTTGATCATCAGTAAATATAGTTACCAATAATTGAGGAAATAGTACAACTAATAAGAATAGGAATAATGATAATAAAAAGGAGAAAAACAATGCCAATTTTAAGGATTTTAAAACTCTTCCATAAAGCTTTGCTCCCCAATTATAACCGCATATTGCATTATTACCTTGAACTAAGCCTACTACAACCATATGATAAAAGCTAAATATACTTGACATAATGGTTAGGGCAGCCACATCAAGATCTGTACCGTATTTTAGCAAACTGTTATTTAGAAACAAATTAACTGCTGCAGCTAATATCTGCACATAGAAGGAAGGCAGGCCCATCCTAAGGCTTTCTTTTAATAAAATCCATTCGTCCTTTACCCTTCTAAATTTTAGGTTTATGGCAAAATCTTCTCTTTTTATAAAAGCATATATAACATAGACAGTTAAAGTTGTCTGTGAAATTACTGTGGCTATGGCTGCCCCTGCAATTCCCATCTTAAATAGAAAAATAAAAATCGGATCCAATATAATATTCATAACAGAAGTTACAATAATTATTTTCATTGAAACTTTTGATTTTCCGATTGACCTTAGGGAATTGTTTAGGCAATATCCCGGAATTCCAATTACAGAGCCTAAAATAATAATAACTATATAATCTTTGGCATATGGCATGACATCTTCGGAAATTGAAAACAAAGATAAAATAGGATTCAAAAATACCATAAACAAGATGGCAAAGACAAGTAAAAAGATCACAATATACTTTAAAGCAATGAAAAGTATATCTTCTGCTTCATCTTTCTTGCCCTCTCCCAGCTTTATAGAAATTAAAGCTGATGTGCCTATGCCAATTAATAAAATAAAGGCCATCTGTATAATCTGTACCGGCATAGTTATACCAACGGCTGTCAGTGCATTAGAATTGATTTTAGCCACAAAAATTCTATCTACAATATTAAAGATAGCACTGCTAAGCATGCCAAGAATAGCCGGTATACTTAGCTGCCATAATAGTTTTGATATCTTCTTTGTCCCTAGTTCCAATGGTCTTACCTCTCTTATAATTATATATATCCCATACAGACAACAATCATTCTACTATGAAACCATTGTAAACTCAATTGTATTTATCTGTTTATGTTCTTTTATGCTCCAATAAATCATGGCAGATTTTATTAGTAAAGTAAATGTATTTTTTACTCTTTTTAAATTTTTTACTCCATAATTATATCAATTATTATAAAAAGCAGCCCATAAGGACTGCTTATATAACTACTTCTATTTTTGTATTCTTTTTTTCTTGGTAAAAAGCAAATAGATAATACCTGCAGCTGATACTAATCCGCATATTATGGTAAGCACATTCCCGGACTTAGTTCCACTTATAAAGATAGATGTAGGTCCATCGGCACCACCTATAATTCCTATTGAAGCAGGATTCTCAGTTTTTATTTGGTATTTATATTCTATAAACTTAGGAAAAAGGTATTCAAATATAATACCAATAACTGTTATAAGTAATGTTATTATAGTAAGTATTAAAATAACTAGTCTAGATTTTTCAGTCTTAAACACTATTAATTTCCTCCGATAAAATTAAATTTTCACTTTGTTTTGCTTGTATTTACTCTTTGAAGAAGTCAAATAAATAATCCCTAGTAATGATAAGATAGCACATATAAAGGGAATAAAATTCGAATTTGGTTTTGCACTTATATAGACAGATGTTGGCCCATCTGCACCATCTTTAATCCTGTCGGCATTAATTTCATATTTATATTTTAAATATGATCTTGGTATAAAGTTAAAAACGGCACTGATAAAAGTTACTAAGCTAGTGGTTACGGTAATTAATTTAATTATTTTTCTACATTTTCCTGCTTTCAACTTTTCCCCTCCTAACATAATTTCAAACTGGGATAGGTACTATTAACCCTTACTTAAATCTACAAATACTAAAATCTACAAAATTCTTTTACTGATTTATCCATTATAATCAAAAATCATACAAGGGTCAACCGTAAATTACCATATCCGCAACTAGCACTTCCGGACCATTGCCGGTTTCAACCACATAAAAGGAGGCATCATAGCCGATTTTTTCTTTATATTCCTTACCTACATTTTTAATAAAGTTTTCGATTGCAGCTTCCTTAACAATACTAACCCCACATCCACCAAAGCCTGCTCCGGTCATACGAGCACCGATTACCCCTTCCTGCCTTAAAGCAGCTTCCACTATAGTATCTAACTCTATGCCGGTAACTTCGTAATCCTGCTGCAAGGATAAGTGTGAGTCATTCATAAGTTGTCCAAATAAAGCAATGTCTTTATTTTTAAGTGCCTTTACTGCCTTAATTGTTCTTTGATTTTCATATACAGCATGTTTTGCACGTTTTACATGAATTGGATTTTTTATGGCTGATTTATAATCTTCAAATTCTTCTTCTGTTAAGTCCCCAAGCTCCTTAACCGGTACCACCTTCTGAAGATCGGAAAGTGCCTGCTCACATTCCCTTCTTCTTTGGTTATATTTTGAATCACCAAGACCACGTCTTTTATTGGTATTCATGATTACAATTTTTGCATCAGCTAATATTAGGGGGGCATATTCATAGGAAAGATTAGATGTGTTAAGAAAAATCCCATGGTCCTTCTTTCCCATAGCAATAGCAAACTGATCCATTATACCACAATTTACACCGACAAATTTATTCTCGGCATATTGGCTGTATAATGCCAAATCTGTAAAGCTAATATCCAAATTAAATAATTTCATCAGTATAAATCCCGTAAGCACTTCCAATGAAGCCGAAGAGGAAAGCCCTGAGGCATTGGGGATATTTCCGTATATCAAAATATCCATACCCTTATCTATCTTATAACCCTTCTTTTGTAAAGCCCAGATTACCCCCTTAGGATAATTTGTCCAATCATCTTCCTTTTTATATACTAAATTATCAATAGAGGATTCAATTATTCCCTTCTCTTTAAAGTTCATGGAATAAAAACGAAGAATTTTATCCTTTCTCTTTCTTGCCACCCCGTAGGTTCCTATGGTTAATGCACAGGGAAATACATGTCCCCCATTGTAATCAATATGTTCTCCTATTAAATTTACCCTACCCGGGGCAAAGTAGGCTCTATACTCTCCCTCTGTTCCGAATATTTTCTCAAATATTTCTATTAAATCATTCCTCATGGCTTACTCCTTTTTTACCATTATTACATTTAATCCACAATATTTCTTATCTGATTTATTTATTATAAACAAAACTTATCCCATCTTCAACAAGGTCTACACAGTAAAAAATACCCTACTTGATACCATAAATAAAAACTAATAGATTTATATGGAAAAAAACAAAAAAATACAGTGCCTTTATTTGACAAATATGTTTTTTAGTAGTAATATATTACACATGTTGGAAAATATAAGTCCAGCTTATAGTATATATGCGCGCATTTTATACACATTTCAAAATTTATAGCAATTCTAATTTTTTCAGCTTCAGTATTCGCAGCAACTGAATCTTTAAATGGTGGTGGAGCTACTTGGTATGGTGGAGAAAATACAGATGGAGATTTATTTTCAATACTTCGAGACAATTACGTAGATGGTATAAGGTTTAAAGTAACAGTATGGGTAAAAAATGACAAAAAGGTTAAAAAGGAGAAAACCGGAATAACAAATGGTGTCGGTAAAAAGGGAGAAGTAAAGGTTACAATGGCCTCTACTCATAGTAATCCATTTGTTCCCGAAAGAACTGGATATAAAGACTTCATATGTTTAGCAGCTAATTAAACGAAGCACATATAAAAATATAAGTATTTATATAATTTAATTGCAGACAGTTTCATATATAAACTGTCTGCAATTATACATAACAAAACTATTCTTAAAGAGGTTAATTTAAATGAAAAAAATTTTTAAAGGAATTGGTTTATTAGTATCACTTTTTTCTATATTCTTTTTTCTTTTGGTTGTTGATAAAATGCATTACGATAGCAATTCTCCAATATATGATTTTTCATTAGACAAATATATCTCAAATCAAAAATTGGATAATATTGCAAAAAAAGCAGATGTCACAATTCAGTTAAGGGAATATAAAGAAATTAGTTTTGGTCATGTAGAAATAGATGTTGTTTTGATTAATCCTGATATCAATATGAAGTTAGGGAAAAAAAACAGTGTATTTCCTAATGAAAAGGTAATATACTCGGTTTTAAGTCAAAATGACCAAAGAGAAATTAAATATTTTACAATTCAAGAAGAACAATACGAAAAAATTAACAAAGTAAATTCTTTAATTGAAAAACTTGGTTATACTGTCACAATTGATGTAGATAAGCCAGTACGTTTGGAATTGGGTATGCTTTTTTCATCATTAAATTTGGCATTCTTTTCTTCACTTACAATTTTGTTAATTTTGTGTATATCCACTTATTATGTCTCACGATTAAAAGAAATAGGCATATTAAAATTATGTGGTTGGAATAATAGAAAAATATCATTTAAATTATTAGTGACCATGATGCTACAATTATATAGTTGGAGCTTAATTTTACTTATTCCTTTTGGAATATATGTAATATATTCTGATTTAAGTAAAATAGATGAGTTTGTTAAGATAGTTATTATGGTAGATTTGTTTTTACTTGCTATATTTATATTATCTACAATAGTCGGAACCTTTCTAATTATGCATATAGATAGAGTAAGTGCAATAAAAAACAAAAAGAATAATCGTATATTATTTGGTTCATTGTTAATTTTCAAAATTATGGTAACCTTTTTATTTGTAGCTTCAATAAGCAATACTATTCAAAATATCGCTAACTATAATGCTACCAATGAGTCCGTTAGTAAATTGTTAAATTATAATTTCTATAGTATAAGGACGTCCTCAACACCAGAACAAACTGTATGGGATAAAGTAGAGAAGGTGATTAGTCAAATAAACGATGATGATATTTATAATTATGCTTCACCTGATAATCTACTTAATATTAATAAATTAAAGAAATTTAAAAAAGATAAAAAATTACGAGATGTTGATAATTGCATATATACAGAAATGTCTATTAATATGTTGAATTTCGTAAAAATATGTAATGAACATGGAAAAATCCTTAAACCAGAAGACATAAGTGGAAATTCTAATGTCTATCTAGTCCCCGAACATTTTAAAAATAGCATTTCCGATATTATGAATAATTATGGAGCTGAAGAAATTGATCAAATAATTTATATAAAAGATGGACAAGTAGTAGATGATATCTTAGTTGCTGGATGCTATGTATATGATTCGGTATTTTGTTT
The DNA here is from genome assembly GCF_900070325.1 of Herbinix luporum. Classification (GTDB taxonomy): domain Bacteria; phylum Bacillota; class Clostridia; order Lachnospirales; family Lachnospiraceae; genus Mobilitalea; species Mobilitalea luporum. The sequence continues at coordinate 493,428 of NZ_LN879430.1, read as the reverse complement.
ATATGAAACACAAAAAATATTATATTTAAATAACGGCGAAGTTCTTTATAATGAAAATGGCGCAAAAATATTACAAAGTGAATTAGAAAAACTTAATATAGACAAAGGAAGTTTTGCAATTGAGCCAATGAGTATGAGCTATAATATTTTTAAAGCCAATAAGCAATTAGATATTTGTGAATCCCTTTTTAAATTTATAATAAACTTTGTTTCATATATTTTGTGCATAATTTCTATATGTATTATCTATTTGGAGTTAAAAAAGAAAGAATTTTCAGTACATAAATTAATAGGAAAACTTCCTATAAAAACCTTAACCAATTTCTTAGTTTTAAATTTTCTTATTACTATTACTGCTGCCTTATATGTAAACATTATATTTTTAGTATTAGTAATTTTAGAATATTTTATTTATCATTATATGATCTCTAGTTACATGAAACATAAAGTAATTTTAGCACTCAAAGGTGAGTAGTATAGGAGTTGATAAGTAATGAGTTTAATAAGACTTAATAATATTAGTAAAAAATATGGAAAACAAGTTGTTTTAAGTAATTTCAATTTAGAAGTTGAAAAGGGTGAATTTATTGGTATTAAAGGTGAAAGTGGAAAAGGAAAATCTACTTTACTAAATATTATTGGTTTATTAGAAGATTGCGAAGGTAATATATTTTTTGAAGAAAAATGTATTAGTAGTAATGACACTAAAAAAGTACAGAAATTATTGAGAAATAGGATCGGATATTTATTTCAAAACTTTGCATTAATAGATGATTTATCAGTATATGATAATTTAAAAATAGTATTAAAAAAATCTTCTAAAAAAGAAAAAATGATTCTTATACAGCAAGCTTTAGAGAAGGTCGGTCTAAAAGATGTAATCAACAAAAAAATTTATCAACTATCAGGTGGCGAACAACAAAGGGTATCAGTTGCAAGATTGATTTTGCAAGAATCAGATATAATTTTAGCTGATGAGCCAACTGGTAGCTTAGATAGAAAGAATGCATTGATTATAATAAAGCTACTGGAGAAATTTCATAGTGAAGGAAAAACAATTATCATGGTAAGCCATGATGAAAACCTTTTTAAAAATTGCTCAAGAATTATAAATTTATAAAGATAAAATAGGGTATCAGATTTACTCCTATCTATTTACAATTATTATCTGTAAACATTTAATTCCATTAAAAACAATAATAGAGTAGGATTCTACAAGAATCCTACTCTATTATTTTAATAAAATGATATCTTAATTATCTCAAAACTATCCTATTTTAAATCAGTTTGCCTTGGTCTACTTTTGATTAAGTACTGCCTGAGCTGCTGCAAGTCTTGCGATAGGTACTCTAAATGGTGAACAAGATACATAATCTAGACCAACCTTATGGCAAAACTCGATCGTAGAAGGATCTCCACCATGCTCACCACAGATACCAAGCTTTAAGTTAGGCTTAGTAGAACGGCCCTTTTCGGCAGCCATCTGCACTAATTGTCCTACACCATTTTGGTCAAGTCTAGCAAATGGATCAGACTCGTAAATCTTGGTCTTGTAGTATTCTTCTAAGAACTTACCTGCATCATCACGGGAGAAACCAAAGGTCATCTGTGTCAGGTCATTAGTTCCGAAGGAGAAGAAGTCAGCTTCCTCTGCAATTTCATCTGCAAGAAGTGCAGCACGAGGAATCTCAATCATGGTTCCTACATGGTACTGGATATCGGAGCCCATTTCCTTCTTAACTGCTTCTGCAGTTTCTACTACAACTTCTTTAACATATTGAAGCTCTCTCTTTTCACCTACTAAAGGTATCATTATTTCAGGTACAATGTCGTAGCCTTTTTCATTCTTAACTTCGATAGCAGCTTCCATAACAGCTCTTGTCTGCATTCTTGCAATTTCAGGATAAGTAACTGCAAGACGACATCCTCTATGACCCATCATAGGGTTGAACTCATGTAAGGATTCGCAAGTTGCCTTAACTTCCTCAACAGACAGACCCATATCTTTAGCTAATGCTGCGATATCAGCCTCTTCTGTAGGAACAAACTCATGTAGAGGAGGATCTAAGAAACGGATAGTAACCGGTCTTCCTTCCATAACCTCATAAAGAGCCTTAAAGTCACCTTTCTGATAAGGGATCAGTTCATTTAAAGCTGCTTCTCTAGCTTCTACAGTCTTACTAAGGATCATCTTTCTGATCTTAGGAATTCTGTCAGCCTCAAAGAACATATGCTCTGTACGGCAAAGTCCAATACCCTCAGCTCCGAACTTAATAGCATTAGCTGCATCTGCAGGGCTATCAGCATTGGTTCTTACTTTTAATGTTCTTATTTCATCAGCCCATTTCATAATTCTTTCGAAATTACCGCTGATTTCAGCTTCTACTGTAGGAATATCTCCAAGATAGATATTACCTGTAGAACCGTCAAGGGAGATATAATCTCCTTCTTTAATTGTATGTCCACCTAAGGTAAAGTATTTACCTTCTTCATTAATAACTATGTCACCACAACCGGATACACAAGCTGTTCCCATACCACGGGCTACAACAGCTGCATGGGATGTCATTCCACCACGAACGGTAAGGATACCCTGTGATGCATGCATACCTTCAATATCTTCCGGTGAAGTCTCAAGACGAACAAGAATAACTCTTTCGCCCTTATCACTATGTTCTTTTGCATCCTGAGCTGTAAAGTATACTCTACCTGCTGCCGCACCGGGAGATGCAGGAAGGGCACTACCTATTACTTTAGCCTCTTTTAAGGCAGCCTCATCAAATCCTGGATGTAATAATTGATCTAAAGATTTAGCATCTATTCTTTGGATAGCTTCTTCTTTTGTAATCTTTCCTTCGTCAACTAAATCACAAGCTATCTGTAATGCAGCATGAGCAGTTCTCTTACCGCTACGGGTCTGTAAGAAGTAGAGTTTTTTATCCTCAATGGTAAACTCCATATCCTGCATATCTTTGTAGTGGTCTTCAAGAAGATGAGCTATTCTCATAAACTCTTGATATACTTCAGGCATATCCTCTTCTAATTGGCTGATAGGATTAGGTGTTCTGATACCGGCAACAACGTCCTCACCCTGTGCATTAATCAGATACTCACCATAAATTTTAGCCTCACCGGTAGAAGGATTACGGGTAAATGCAACACCGGTACCGGATGTTTCACCAAGGTTACCAAATACCATGGCCTGAACGTTAACAGCTGTACCCCAATCACCGGGGATATCATTCATTCTTCTATAGTAGATAGCACGAGGATTATCCCAGGAACGGAATACTGCGGTAACAGCCTCGATTAACTGTTCCTTAGGATCCTGAGGGAATTCAGTTCCTTTTTCTTCTTTATATAATGCTTTAAACTTAGTAACAGCTTCTTTTAAATCTTCAGCGTCCAGTTCACTGTCAAAATGAACGCCCTTCTTTTCTTTAATAGCTTCAAAAATTTCGTCAAATTTTGCTTTAGGTACTTCCATAACAACATCTGAGAACATCTGTATGAATCTTCTGTAAGAGTCATAAGCAAATCTCGGATTATTAGTCTTTTTTGCAAAACCTTCAACAACTACATCATTTAAGCCAAGGTTAAGGATGGTATCCATCATACCGGGCATGGAAGCTCTTGCACCGGAGCGAACTGAAACCAGTAAAGGATTCTCTGAATCACCGAATTTCTTGCCCTGCTCTTCTTCAAGCTTGCCTAGAGCTTCAAAGATCTGATCCTTAATTTCTTCTCTGATTTTTTTACCGTTATTGTAATAATCTGTACAAGCTTCGGTGGTTACAGTAAATCCTTGGGGAATGGGAAGTCCCAAATTGGTCATTTCTGCTAAGTTGGCGCCTTTTCCACCAAGAAGGTTTCTCATGTCGGCTTTGCCTTCTTTAAACAAATAAACCCATTTAGTCATATTGTATAAGCCCTCCTAATAATATTTTTGTATTTTCAATCCGTTTGTCAATAACTTAAATCATTATGACATCGGATCTGCTTGTTACAGGTAAAACTTTAGCAATATTTCACATAGATTTTTATAGTCACCATCAAGCATTATATCACAGTTCTACCAAATAAGGGAAGCACTTTTTCTAAAATCTAAACTTATCCTCAAAATAAGCTTTTAAATCATCTATCTTAATCCTAACCTGTTCCATAGTATCTCTGTCACGGACAGTAACAGAGTTATCTGTTTCCGAATCAAAATCATAAGTAATACAGTAAGGAGTACCTATTTCGTCCTGTCTACGATAGCGTTTTCCTATATTACCTCTGTCATCATATTCGCAATTATAATATTTGCAAAGTTCCATATAAATTTTTTCTGCAGGTTCAGCTAATTTCTTGGATAAAGGAAGAACTCCGATTTTTACCGGTGCAAGAGCAGGATGGAAATGAAGTACTGTTCTTTTATCACCGTCTGCCAGTTCTTCTTCATCATAAGCAGAGCATAAGAAGGCTAAAGTAACACGATCTACACCAACGGAAGGTTCTATTACATAAGGAATATACTTTTTCTTCTTTTCATCATCATAGTAACTCATATCTACATTTGAGTGATTTTGATGTTGAGTTAAGTCATAGTCAGTACGGTCTGCAATACCCCATAGTTCACCCCAACCGAAGGGGAATAAAAATTCTATATCGGTTGTTGCTTTACTATAGAAGGCAAGCTCCTTTGGATCATGATCCCTTACTCTAAGCTCTTCCTCCTTAAGACCTAATTTCTTAAGCCAATCTATGCAGAACTGCTTCCAATAAGCAAACCATTCTAAATCTGTATCCGGCTCACAGAAGAATTGTAACTCCATTTGCTCAAATTCTCTGGTTCGGAATATAAAGTTACCCGGTGTTATTTCATTTCTAAAGGATTTACCAATTTGACCTATACCAAAGGGTATTTTCTTACGGGAAGTTCTTTGTACATTTTTAAAGTTTACAAATATACCCTGAGCCGTCTCAGGCCTTAAGTATACTTCGTTTTTGGAATCCTCCGTAACCCCTTGATGGGTCTTAAACATCAGATTAAACTTACGAATATCTGTGAAATTATGTTTTTTACAGGTAGGACAGGCAATGTTATTATCGTCAATAAATTTTTTCATTTCCTCAAAAGACCAGCCGTCAATAGAACTGTCTAAAGTAATACCCTGGTCTTTGACATAGTCTTCGATAAGTTTATCTGCACGAAAACGTTCATGACATTCTTTACAATCCATCAAAGGATCTGAAAAACCCTTAAGATGACCGGAGGCAACCCAAGTCTGAGTATTCATAAGTATGGCACTATCTATACCTACATTGTAGGGATTTTCTTGGATAAATTTCTGCCACCAAGCCCGCTTTACATTATTCTTAAGTTCTACACCTAAGTTACCATAATCCCAAGTATTAGCTAAACCACCGTATATCTCTGAACCTGGATATACAAAACCCCTTGCTTTTGCTAAAGCTACAATTTTGTCCATTGTTTTTTCCATAAATTCATCCTCACATATCCATTTATTTTTGCTTAATAAAATATGTCATAATAAGGTTATGATTTTACTACGGCCTAAATATTACTACAGTTGCTTCCTCGCCTATACTTTGTACCTTATTATCTTCTATAAGTGTTGCATTGTCACTATAGAATTTGACATCTCCTTCAACTATAATATCATAGGGCTCGTAGACAACCAATACCTTATTTTTACTATTTTTCATGGCAGTTTCCATATCAACTACCTTATCTTTTCCCGCTTTTATATACTGCGACGGAAGTTCTAGATCGACCTCTTTTAAATCAGTACCATAATATGCTGCAGGAACTTTATTAAATTCACTGTAATGTTCCATCTTAGAGTATCTAAGAATCATAATCGCCTTACCGTTTTTTATTTCAAGTTCCTCTATAGATATTTCATCACTTCCAACCTTTTTGTTATAAGCATTAATTTCACCAGTTACAAAATCATTAAGCTCCGATAGATTATAATATTCTTTACTAAAGTCTTCTATAGTTGCAACTAATAAACTACCGTCTCGTTTCATCAAAAGTGTATTGGCACTTACGTCATCAGAAGTCAATAAGAATTCTTTCTTTTTACAGCCTACTAAAACTATAAAACTAAGCAGTATTATAGTACTAAGAAGTGCTTTTTTCATATCATACCTCCATCGCATATTAATTCATATAATTGTAACCTTAAAGGAAAATAATTTCAACTATATTTATAAATCTATAAAGCTAATTACATATTACAAAGAGCCAAGTAATTCAGTGGATTTAAATTCATGATTTAAATAATGTTTCAAATAGCTTCTTGCACAAGCTTTCAGTTCTTTAAGTACTTGTCCGCTTACCCTAAAATTAAAAAGCCTCTCTACATCTCTTGATATTATGTACTGCAAAGTATATACGGAAGAAGTACTTAAAAGAATGGCTTTTTTATCATAAGCTCTACATTCCTTGCACAATAATCCTCCGCTTTCCACAGAGAATCTATATTCCTCTGAGTTTTTTTGACACTTTACACATTCAAACACCTGAGGTGCCAGTCCGCTTAGGGCCATTATTTTAATTTCAAATATCAGTCGGATTAGGGCTAGTTCAATTGTTTTTTTGGCCACAGCCCGAAGGGTTTGATACAAAAGCTTTAGTATCTCTTTTTCATCGTTATTTTCCTTGGTAATATATTCTGAAAACTCACAAAAATACATTCCATAATAAACACTTTCCACATCCGATCTAAGTTCTGAAAAATAACTTGAAATATCTGCAGAACGGATACTATAGGATGTCCTGCCTGCATAAAGTGAAAACTCACCGAAGGAAAAAGGCTGACTACATGCCAATAAGGCGCTATTTGGTCTTCTAGCGCCTTTGGCAAATGCAGATATCTTTCCTAATTCTTTAGTTAAAAGAACCAAACGTTTGTCATAATCACCAACCGGCATGGCTGATAGTACCATCCCCGTCACTAAAATCGACTCCGGCACGAAAACCACCTTCTTCTTTTCTGCTCATAACCTGGTCATACTCCTCCATACTTTCTTCCCTTGTACATGCAATGTAATTTAGATAATCGTCAATTTTCCCGGTTTTGACAAAATTCTTCCAATAATTATATCTTTTCATAAATGAGCCCCCTAACCATGATAATATGTTCAATCATACAAGATGAGCTAAAGATAGAAATAAATTTCATCTTTATATTTTTATGTTACCCATCTAGTCTCTTATCTAAACTGGTTAGAATATCCCATTTGTTTTTTTATATTTATACTTGACAAATCATACAACTTACTCTATCTCTTTGTCTACAAATCCATAATTTTTCAGTAAGAAATCATTATCTCGCCAATCCTTTTTCACTTTGACCCAAAGCTGAAGATTTACCTTACAATCTAATAGATTTTCAATTTCCATTCGTGCCTGGGTGCCAATCTTTTTTAACATTCCCCCGCCCTTGCCAATTATAATACCTTTATGGCTATCTTTTTCGCATATAATATTTGCATGGATATCTATAATTCCCATATTCTCATTATCATTATTTCTTCGTTCTTTCATCTGCTCTATACTTATGGCAATACCATGGGGAATTTCTTCATTTAAAAGCCGAAGTGCTTTCTCTCTTATTAACTCAGCTACAATCTGTCGTTCAGGCTGGTCGGTTAAGGTATCCTCCTCATAGTACATAGGACCATAAGGAAGATAATTAAATATTACCTTTATAAGCTCTTCGGTATTCTCTCCTTTTAAGGCAGATACGGGAATAATTTCAGCAAAATCCAAGATATCCTTATATGTGGCAATAAAAGTTAGGATTTCGTTTTTATTTACCGTATCTATCTTATTAATTACTAAGATAACAGGAGTCTTTATCTTAGTCAGCTGCTCTGCAATATGTCTTTCACCGGCACCGATAAATGTAGTAGGTTCCACAAGCCAAAGAACAAGATCCACTTCCTTTAAAGTTCTTTCTGCAACACTAACCATGTATTGTCCCAGCTTATTCTTTGCCTTATGGATACCCGGTGTGTCAATAAATATAATCTGCCCCCGCTCATCTGTAAAAACAGTCTGAATTTTATTTCTGGTGGTCTGGGGCTTATTTGATGTTATGGCGATTTTTTGCCCGATAAGCCTATTCATTAAAGTAGATTTACCTACATTTGGTCTGCCTATTATAGTAACAAAGCCAGATTTATTCTTATACTCATACATAAAATTTATCCTCTATTCATTTCATAAGATTCTTTACTTGGCTAAACATATCCCTGTTTTCTTCTACTTTACTTTCATTACCGATAACACAGATATGGCCCTCATCAAGGACTGCCCGAATTAATCCGGAAAGAGCCCTTATATCATCCTGACTTACATTAATAATTTCTTCCCTTTCCCTTTTTAAATCCTCGTAAGTTAAGCCTGAAAGCAAGATACTAAGAGATCTAGACCCTTTAGCCTGAGGAGTTAAGGGAGTATCAAGAGTACTGATGGTACCGATTATATTTTTAGTTATATCCCTTTCATCGGCTGTAAAGCTTTCTAAAAACTTTGGAATATCCTCATACACTTGGTTAGTCTCTTTAAGATTGGGATCACGGTAAGAGGTAAAATACACATCTCCGTCCACTCCGGAAAAGCTGCACATACAACCATAGGCACCGCCCTTAACCCTTACATTGTTCCACAGGTAATCATAACTTAAAATCATCCTAAGGACCTTCAGTGCTCCGGTGTATTTGTAGCCTGCTTTGAAATAATTACCGGCTCTTGCCACATATTGAACCTGCATGGCTGCCTTAAATCCTTCATTTAAGGATTTTGGCTTAAGAGGCCTTTTATCATAGCTTGAAAGAAGTCTTTCTGAAGCTTCTTTCTTTAAACCTCCTATAAAGGCTGAAAAATCTTTTAAAAATAATTTATATCCGGTACTATCTGCAGTGACACTAACCATCAGCTTGTTTTTTACAAAAATCATTTCCATTAAATCTTTCAGTCGGCTGATTATAGTATCCTTCATCTGTCCATAATTTTCGGTAATTTCCTCTAGAAACTCATAGAATGATATTCCCTCAGTCAATTCCTTAAACATAGCATGTTCGGAATAATAGGACATGGCCCTATTTACCGCCACCGTATGACCTGAAGACTGGAATCTCATCTGCATCCTTGATTTTACTTCATCAATAATTTCCTTAAGCCTTTTGTAATCCTTTAATTGTGTATGATATAACATTTCCTCAATTAATCTAAAGGACTGGGGAATTTTATCATACATAACCTTAGATCCTATCTCAAACTTAGGAAGAAACTCTTTTGTATTATCCTTAAGTGAAAAACTGATTACATTAGTATATATGCCTCCTGTATGAATATTAACTTCATTGGAGTATTCCAAATAGCTATAGTTATCCGTATCCACATATCCTAACACTAAAGATAATAGGGACATGTAAGGAATAAGTTCGGTGGGAATATCCCGGATATCAAAAAGTAATCTAAAGTAGGCAATTTCGTTGGTAAATATATCATGGTGTACAAGCCTAATACCATCTACTTCATTTTCCTCATTATATATTGGCTGAGGATTAGGTTCAATATCTTGTCGTGTCAGTAATGGTATGGTTTCTAGTTCTTCTTTTGTTGAAGGTGTTTCCTGATACTTTCTTAAGCTTTTAGTTTCATTAATTATATTTCTTAACTCTTCCTTAGACAGACTTTCCTTATAAGCAGCAAGCTTTTCCTTCATTTTATCATCACGGATTTTATTTAAGCCCGCTAAAGGTTTTAAAACAACAAGGGCTGCATGGTTATTATTTATGATATAATCCTTAATCAACTTTTCAAAATAACCCGTTTTTATCTGTTTCTTAAGAAAATCATAGATTTCTGTATCCTTTAAATTTTGGAAGGGCAAATCATCATCATATAACCAACTGGACAATACCCGAAGCCCATATATTAGTCCCTTAGGATAACGTCCAAAATCAGCTTCCCTATACCTAAACTCATAGAAGTTTATAGCAGCTTGAAGGGATTTTTCATTTAATCCCTCTTCCACTAACTTTTTCAAAGTATCACTTATTGTATTCAAAAACTCCTGCTTTTTATCTTCATCGGAATTCTTAGCAACAATGGACAAAACAGGTTGAAGATATTCATTATTAAATTGACTAAAGATATCTTTACCGATGGCTTTATCTAATAATGCTTGTTTTACCGGTGCACCCGGTGCTTCAAAAAGGACATACTCAAGAATCTGGAAAGCTAAGCTTAGCTCTTTGTTCTTAGAGTCCCCAATGGCAATATTTAAGCTTAAGTATGTGTTTTCCTTGGGGTTATCCCCTTCTCCCAGTGAATAAAATTCTTCCACTTCCCTTAAGTTTTCAAATCCCTTCTGCATGGGAATTTCGGAATCAACCTTCAAATATTCAAACTGGGATAAGTATTCTTTATCCAGCCAAATAAGCCTTTCTTCAAAATCCATATCCCCATATAAGAAGATATAACTGTTGGAAGGATGATAATAAGTTCTGTGAAAATCTAAAAATTCCTCATAAGAAAGTTCCGGAATAAATTCAGGATCCCCACCGGATTCTACTCCGTAGGGAGTATCGGGAAATAGGGAGTTTTGATTAAGCCTAAAGAGTTGCTGTTCCGGTGATGAGAAGGCACCTTTCATTTCATTATAGACAACTCCGTTTATCAAAAGCTCATCATTTTCATTCTCTAAATCATAGTGCCATGCCTCTTGGCCAAAGATTTCTTTTCTTTGATAAATATTCGGGTAAAAAACCGCATCTAAATATACATGCATTAAATTCTTAAAATCCTGCTCGTTCTGACTTGCAATAGGATAAACCGTTCTATCAGAATATGTCATTGCATTTAAAAAGGTATTAAGAGAACCCTTAGCCAGCTCAATAAATGGATCTTTTGCCGGGAAGTTTTTTGAACCACATAAAACTGAGTGTTCAATAATGTGAGCTACCCCGGTGCTGTTTTTTGGCGGTGTTCTAAATCCGATATAGAATACTTTATTTAGATCTTCATTTTTAATAAGAGCTATTCTTGCACCGGTTTTTACATGCACAAGATAAGCTCCCCAACCATTTAAATCCTCCAGATTTTCATCAAAAACCAATCTGTATTGGGAAGGTATGTTCATTTTCATCCCGCTTCCTCCATTCATATAAATAATAAAATAAATCCATTTATATCATATTCATTCAATATAATAGTATAGCATTTTATAATAATTTCCTATTCATGATATCATAAATTCATTTAATTGTCATTTCGAATAACTTTCAAAAATGTTAAGATATTATTACAAAATGCAACAAAGATAATTGACTTATTAATAATTTTGTGGTAAGTTTAGACTATCATTACTAATTCTAGTAATGGAATTTTATTCATCTTTAGGAGGCATTTTGTTATGAAAAAGGGCACAGTAAAATGGTTTAATGCAAAAAAGGGGTTTGGTTTTATATCCGACGAAGACGGAAATGATGTATTTGTACACTTTTCTGCTCTTTTAATGGATGGCTTCAAAGTTGTTGAAGAAGGCGACAACGTTGAATTTGAAGTAGTCGAAGGGGAAAAAGGCCCTCAGGCTGCTAATGTAGTAAAGTTATAATCAAGACGACGTAATGTAATTTTTATATATATATTAGTATATTTTAAAAGTTATATGTAGTATGGTTGTAACTAAAGCCGACTAGACCACATTTAACCGTAAAAAGAGCTTTTACCATATAGCTAATGCTATAGTAAAAGCTCTTTTTATACTCTTTTTTATATATTAGTGCTTAAAGTGTCTCATACCGGTAAATACCATGGCAATTCCATATTCATTACATTTCTTTATTGAATCTTCATCTCTGATAGAACCCCCCGGCTGAATAATGGCTGTAATTCCTGCCTGATGTGCTGCTTCTACACAATCATCAAAGGGAAAGAAGGCATCGGAAGCTAATACTGCCCCCTTGGTGGCCTCATTATCAATTAACTCTGCGGCATGTTCAATAGACTGCCTTGTTGCCCATACTCTATTTACTTGTCCCGGTCCGATTCCTACGGTCTGTTTATTCTTAGCCAGGGCTATGCCGTTTGATTTTACATATTTAACTACTCTCCAAGCAAAGAGCAAGTCTTCCATTTCCTTATCAGAAGGAGATCGATCTGTTACAACTTTTAAATCCTCATCATGTAAAAGTTTGCTGTCTATGGTTTGAACAATCAGTCCTCCGTTAACCTTTTTCAAATCATAAGCATTTTCATCTTGAGGAAGATCAATATCAGGCAGCTGTAAAAGTCTTAGATTCTTCTTTAGTTTAAGCAAGTCCAATGCTTTCTCCTCATAAGAAGGAGCCACAACCACCTCTAAAAATACATCCTTCATTTCTTCTGCCATCTCATAGGTCAGTGTTCTGTTTAATACCACTATACCACCAAAGATCGAAACCTTATCAGCGGCATAGGCCTTCTTCCAAGCCTCATATATATTATCTGCACTGGCAACTCCACAAGGATTTCCATGCTTACAAGCAACCACAGTAGGTTCTGTAAACTCCTTTAAAAGCTCTAGGGCTCCGTTAGTATCATTTATATTATTAAAGGATAATTCCTTTCCGTTAAGCTGTACAGCATCGGTTAAGGAGCCTTTTCTTTTTCCGATTTCCCTATAAAAGGCTGCTGCCTGATGAGGATTTTCCCCATATCTCATATCTTGAACTTTTTCGAAAGTCATAGTCAAAGACTCAGGGAAGGATTTATCATTTCTTTCATTCTTAAGATATTCGGCAATCATAGCATCATAAGCGGATGTATGCATAAATACCTTATGCATTAGGTAAAGTTTGGTATCTAATGATACTTCACCATGCTCCTTTAGTTCAGTAAGTACCTTATCATAGTCCCTAGGATCTACAACCACTGCCACATCCTGATAATTTTTAGCCGCGGAGCGAAGCATGGTAGGACCTCCGATATCTATATTTTCTACCGCTTCTGCCCTGGTTACTCCATCCTTTAATATAGTCTCTTTAAAAGGATAAAGATTTACTATAACAAGATCTATGGTTTCTATATTAAGGTCAGCAAGCTGTTTCATATGAGAAGGATTGCTTCTCATTGCAAGTAAACCTGCATGTATAGCCGGATGCAATGTCTTTACCCTGCCGTCTAAGCATTCGGGAAATCCCGTAATTTCTGAAACTTCTATGGCCGGAATCTGTGCCTCTTTTAATTTCTTGTAAGTTCCTCCGGTGGAAATAATCTCAACTCCAAGGTCTTTAAGTTCCTTGGCCAGTTCCACAATGCCACTTTTATCCGATACGCTAATTAATGCTCTCATGCTTACACTCCTTTTTTATATTCTATTAAAATATTAACCCAGCTATAATTGAAATACAAACTATAATTTCTAATCTATCTTATTACATCTGCTTATATCCACCATATTAGAATAATCAAAGTGAAATTATACAGTTGCAAACCTTCCAAAAGTGTACTATAATTCCTATGAAATTGTATTAAGGAAAGGCATGTTAAAATGGTAAAAGCTTTTAAAAAATCCGATATATTGATAGGATTAGTATTTTTCCTGTTATTTATATCTATTGGGGTAGTATTTACCATTAATTTTAGGCCCTTATACTACCTTGATATTAAATTACTTAATATTCCGGAAAGCTCGGGCTACTCAAAGGAGGAAATTATAGCTAATTATAATGCATTGATTGACTATTCATCTCCTTTTTTTAAAGGTAGTCTTTCATTCCCAACCCTAACAGCCTCACCTTCCGGTATTCAACATTTTAAGGAAGTCAAGGATATATTTACGTTTTTTTATGGCCTGGCTGCAATTTCCTTAATTACTGCTGTGTCAATTATAGTCTATAAAGCCCGTAAAAGGGATATTAGTTATCTGGCAGTATCTTCACTAACATCAATTATATTGCCGATTATAGTAGGTCTTCTACTGGCAATAGACTTTGATACATCATTCTTGATATTTCATAAAATATTTTTCAAAAATGATTATTGGATCTTTGATCCTATTACTGACCCGGTAATTAATATATTACCGGCAAAATTTTTCATGCATTGCGCCTTGCTTATAATAGCAATTGTCCTAATATGCAGCCTGATCCTATATCTTGTGTATCTATATTTTAAGGGCAAGTCTGGGATCAAGTACCGTAAAAGCCAATATTTAAAAATTTAATTCCTTATGATGTATTCTTTACCTTTATTATAGTAAAAATATAAATTAGAACATTTAAGAGAATGGAGAAAAACATGAGAAAGACAAAGATTATATGTACATTAGGTCCATCAACAGACAAAGATGAAATTATAAAGCAACTTATGCTTTCAGGCATGGATGTTGCCAGATTTAATTTTTCCCATGCCGATTATAAGGAACATCTGAAACGATTAAAAACTATAGAAAAGTATCGGGAAGAGCTAAAAATCCCTGTAGCCACCCTAATGGATACAAAGGGTCCTGAAATTCGTATAGGCACTTTTAAAGACAATAAAAAAGTGCAACTAAAAGCCGGACAATTATTCACCTTAACTACAAAAGATATTGAAGGTGATAATACTCAGGTATCTATCAGTTATCCCAGTTTGATTTATGATGTGGATCCAGGTGTAAAGATTTTAATTGATGATGGTCTTATAGAAATGACCGTTGTTGAAGTTACTTCCACAGATATTATCTGTAAGGTAAAAAATAACGGAACTTTATCTAACAGAAAAGGAGTTAATATTCCGGGCGTTCACTTATCCATGCCTTATATCAGCGAAAAAGACCGCGCCGATATATTATTTGCCATAGAGCATAAATTTGATTTTATAGCAGCATCTTTTGTAAGAACCGCCGATGATGTACATGAGGTTCGTAAGATGCTTAACAAACATAAGTCCAAGGCAAAAATAATTGCTAAGATTGAAAATCTACAAGGTGTTCAAAATATTGATGAAATCATAGATGCAGCAGACGGCATTATGATTGCCAGAGGTGACATGGGTGTAGAAATTCCTTATGAAGAACTGCCTTCCATACAAAAACAGATTATTAAGAAAGTATATAATAGCGGTAAGCAGGTTATTACAGCCACCCAGATGTTGGATTCTATGATTAAGCATCCAAGACCCACAAGGGCAGAGATAACTGACGTAGCTAACGCTATATATGATGGAACCAGTGCAATTATGCTGTCCGGTGAGACCGCTGCCGGAGATTATCCTCTTGAAGCCTTACAGGCTATGGTAAAAATAACCCTCAGAACTGAAGCTGAAATAGACTATGTTAAGCGCTTTAATCAAAGGGAAATCCCTACTAATCCTGATATTACCGATGCCATATCCCGTTCTACCATTACAACTGCCCATGACTTAAAAGCCAAAATGATAGTTACGGTTACCACCTCAGGTGAAACCGCAAGGATGATTTCCCGCTTCCGTCCTCAATGCGATATAATAGGTTGTACAACCGACCCGGTTGTCTACAGACAACTTAACTTGGCTTGGGGAATTACACCCCTTTTAATTGCCGTTGAGCATGATACTTTTGAGTTGTTTGATCATGCAATGGAAGCTGTAGAAAAAGCCGGTTATATTAAGAAGGGTGAACTGGCTGTTATGACTGCCGGTGTTCCTCTTGGTATCTCCGGTACTACCAATATGTTAAAAGTACAAATAGCAGGACAACATAATTAATTAAAATACAATATGTCCTATATTTATAGGCAATTTTATAAGGGGGAAATATGAAGAGAGAAGATTATATCAATTGGGATGCATATTTTATGGGTATTGCCCTACTTTCAGCTGAACGAAGCAAAGACCCCAATACAAGAGTGGGAGCCTGTATAGTCAGTGAGGATAATAAAATTCTATCGGTAGGCTATAACGGCATGCCCATGGGTTGTTCTGACGATGAATTTCCCTGGAGTAGGGAAGGTAATCCTTTGGATACAAAATATCCATATGTATGCCATGCAGAATTAAATGCTATTTTAAACTTTGCAGGAAATGATATGAAGGGGGCAAAGATTTATATCACCCTGTTTCCCTGTAATGAGTGTGCAAAGGCCTTAATTCAAAAAGGTATTAAGGAAATTATCTATATGAGTGACAAATATGCCGAAACAGATATAGTTATTGCCTCAAAGCGGATGCTAGATGCGGCAGGGGTTAACTATAGACAATACAATTCCATTAACAAAGAAATAATCCTATCATTATAATACTTAGCAGTGTTTAGATAAAAATCAGGAGTATACTCATTTTAAGTATACTCCTGATTTTTATTCTATATATTATTCTTAATATTATTCTTCTACACTATAGTTTGGAGCTTCCTTGGTAATATGAATATCATGGGGATGGCTTTCTCTTAAAGAGGCTGCTGTGATTTTTACAAATTTACCTGTTTTTTGCAGACTTTCAATATCTTTTGCTCCACAGTAACCCATGCCTGCCCTTAGGCCTCCTATTAATTGGAATACAGTATCTTCTACAGTACCCTTATATGCAACACGACCTTCTACACCTTCAGGGACAAGTTTTTTAGCATCGGTCTGGAAGTAACGATCCTTACTACCTTTCTCCATGGCTGCTATAGAGCCCATACCACGATAAACCTTATATTTTCTGCCTTGGAATAGTTCGAAGGTACCGGGGCTTTCATCACAGCCTGCAAAAATACTTCCCATCATACATACATTGGCCCCTGCGGCTAAAGCCTTTGTTATATCTCCGGAATATTTAATACCGCCGTCGGCAATAATGGGTACTCCATACTTTTGAGCCACTTCATAAGCGTCCATAATGGCGGTAATCTGAGGTACGCCAATACCGGCCACAACTCTTGTTGTACAGATAGATCCAGGTCCGATACCTACCTTAACGGCATCTACACCGGCCTTAATTAAATCATAAGTTGCCTCTCCGGTTGCCACGTTTCCGGCTATAATCTGTATATCTGAAAAAGCATCCCTTACCATCTTAACAACTTTTAATACATTAGCTGAATGGCCATGGGCAGTATCAATAACTATAGCATCAACTTTAGCTTTAACTAAAGCCTCCACACGTTCCATAATATTACTGGTGATTCCCACAGCAGCTGCACATAATAATCTACCTTGCTCATCCTTTGCCGATAAAGGATACTTCATCTGTTTTTCTATATCTTTAATAGTAATTAAGCCTTTTAGATTACCCTGATCATCTACAATGGGCAACTTTTCCTTCCTGGCAGCACCTAGAATTTGCTTGGCTTCATCTAAAGTAATCCCTTCCTTAGCAGTAATAAGGCCTTCAGAAGTCATACATTCCTTTATTTTCTTAGAAAAATCCTCTTCAAACTTTAAATCACGGTTAGTTATTATACCCACAAGCTTTTTGCCTACTGTAATGGGGACACCTGAAATTCTATACTTTGCCATCAATTCATTAGCATCATGTAAAGTATGCTCAGGAGATAAATAAAAAGGATCGGTTATTACACCATGTTCTGATCTTTTTACCTTATCAACTTCCTCTGCCTGTTCTTCAATAGACATATTTTTATGGATTACTCCGATACCGCCCTGCCTTGCCATAGCAATTGCCATTCGGTTCTCAGTAACTGTGTCCATACCGGCACTCATCAAAGGTATATTTAATTTAATCTTCTTGGTAAGTTGAGTTGTTAAATCCACTTGATTTGGTAATACCTCTGAATATGCAGGCACCAAAAGTACGTCATCAAAAGTTATGCCATCGCCAATGATTTGAGCCATTATAACTATTCCTCTCTTTCTTTATACAATTATTTCTATTATTAATAAAATTATACTGATTTATCGGGAAGCATCCCTAATTAAATATTTTTAAAAGTATATCCGATTATAGAAGCCTTGTCAACATTAAAAAAGGTCTCCATAAAAAGAAAAATCGAGGATATAAAATCCTCAATTTTATTGGTAAGTATTTTTAATTTTAATAATTTGATATCTTTCTGGGGCTCTTTTGCTTAATCATAGCAAGCATTTTTTCACTTGGTTCAAACATAATTTTCATTTTCTTATTATCTACATTAGCAATGATAACATAAGGTTTGCTATCCTTACTAAGTGAAGAAAAATCTTTTTTTTCCAATTGCATGTGATTGTAGCTATCTAGGACAGGGGAATTAAGCGGTGCCATAATCTCCACTTGATCAAAATCGATACGAAGTATGGTCTTTCTTCTTGATTTCCCTGTAATCCTATCAAAATCAATCTGTCCGTCTACAAATACATACTCATATTCAATATCTAAACTTGGAAATAAGAAAAAAATTGCAATTAAGATTCCTATTCCCACAAAAGTAAATATCTGTCCTATAAAGATAAAAAATAAGCCTGCTAGCACCCCTAATATCATTAGTGCCTTAAGTCCCATAGTAGCAGCAGTGTCTTTTCTCTTGACCCCTGCTTCTGCATAAAGATCGTTCATCCTAACACCTGTACCTTTCGTATTAAATTATACTATATATAATAATACAAAATTAGCAGGCCTGCAAGTCTTACTCTACTTCTACTGTCCAATTATAGACATCTTCTATCTTGCCAAGCTGTATTCCGGTCAATGTATTATATAGTTTTTGACTTAAGGGTCCTATACCCCCATCCTCAACCTGCATAATATGATTTTCCCAACGAAGATGTCCAACCGGAGATATAACCGCTGCTGTCCCTGTGCCAAATACTTCTTCTAGTAATCCATCTTTATGTGCATTATAAACCTCATCAATAGATATCAACCGTTCTTCAACCTTAATACCCCAATGATTGCACATCTTAATAACAGAATCCCTTGTTACTCCCGGAAGGATACTTCCGTTTAATTTGGGAGTTACAACCACATTATTTATCTTAAAAAATATGTTCATTGCTCCCACTTCTTCGATGTACTTCCTATGAACACCGTCTAGCCATAAGACTTGAGAATATCCTTCTTCATAGGCTTTAATTTGGGCTTTTAAAGATGCCACATAGTTGCCTCCGGCTTTAGCCTCTCCTATGCCCCCCTTAACTGCCCTTACATATTCATCCTCAATCCATATCTTAACCGGATTTAGTCCTTCCGGATAATATGGTCCTACAGGAGACAGGATTATCATAAACTTATAGGTATGGGATGGCCTTACTCCTAAGAAAGGATCGGTGGCAATAATAAAAGGTCTTATATAAAGAGAGGTTCCTTCCTTTGTAGGAATCCAAGCCTTATCAATTTTAACTAATTCTTTTATTGCTTGTACAAAGTCTTCCTCAGGAATTTCAGGTATACATAATCTTCTACAGGTGTTATTGGTACGTTTTGCATTCATATGGGGACGGAACAATAAAATTCTTCCATCCTCAGTCTTATAAGCCTTTAATCCCTCAAACATTTCTTGTCCATAATGAAATACCATGGCAGAAGGTTCAAGGCTTATGGGCTGATAAGGTATAATTCTGGCATCGTGCCAACCTTTTCCTTCTTCATAATCCATGATAAACATATGGTCAGTAAAAATGGTACCAAATTTTAAGGGATCGTCCTTATCCGGTAATTCTTTTGGTGTAGTAGTTTTTGTGGTTTTGATATCCAACATCTTTTCAACCTTCTTTCAAAATATGTTCCTGCACTTATCGTTTAACTTATAATATGCCTTTCTGAGAATTTTTTCAAGTTTATTATAATATTTTTCTCTCATATTTGTAGAAAGTATATGCAATATCATAATAGGTCTGCTCATCGGATTCTCCTGTTATAACCCAATCTTCCATTTCATCTAAATTAGGAAAATAAGCATCCGCCTGATAAGCATAATCGATTTTTGTCACATGGGCCACATCACAAAGGGGAAGCATTTGACGATATATGCTTTCACCACCGATTACATAAACATCTTCTGTATTGTATTCTTTAACCGCCTCAAGGGCTTTTTCAATACTATTAACTACTACAGCATCTTTAACCTTATAATTCGGATCCGATGTAAGAACAACATTTAGTCTATCTTTTAAAGGAAGCCCCCCAGGAAAACTCTCTAGAGTCTTTCTTCCCATAATAACTGCTTTATTGATGGTTTCATTACGAAAGAAACGTTGATCTGCAGGTATCCGTACTAAAAGCTTGTTTTTATATCCAATAGCCCAGTTTTTATCCACAGCTACAATTAGATTCATAAACATCACCTTTCCTAAGCACTAGATTTTATTTGCCACAACCCTATATAGCCACCGGAATTTCTACCTTAGGACCATATTTATAATTTCTTAATTCAAAATCCTCCACCTTAAACTGATAAAAATCTTTAATTTCAGGATTTATATAAAATTCAGGAGCCTCATAAATGGGACGTTTTATCAATTCCTGTATAATAGGAATATGCCTGTCATAAATATGGGCATCTGCAATTACATGAACCAGCTCTCCTACCTTATAGCCACATACCTGTGCCAGCATATGCACAAGTACTGCATATTGGCATACGTTCCAATTATTGGCTGCAAGAATGTCATTTGATCTCTGATTAAGGATTGCATTAAGTACCAGTTGTTCGCTGTCTTTTTCCTTGGTCACATTAAATGTCATACTATAAGCACAGGGATATAAATTCATCTCATGAAGATCCTGATGAACATATAGGTTGGTAATAATTCTTCTGCTATAGGGATTATTTTTAAGATCGTAGATAACCCGGTCTACCTGGTCCATTTCCCCTTCTTTATATTTGTGCTTAACTTGCATCTGATAGCCATAAGCTTTACCTATTGAGCCCTCTTCATCAGCCCAGCTATCCCATATATGGCTGTTTAACTCATTAATATTATTGGATTTTTTCTGCCATATCCATAATAATTCGTCAATACAGCTTTTAAAGGCCAGCCTTCTCAAAGTTAAAGCCGGAAACTCCTTTGATAAATCATAACGATTTACAACACCAAATTTCTTTATTGTATATGCCGGTGATCCGTCTTCCCATTTGGGCCTGACTTTCTCTCCCTCGGTACTGGTTCCATTTTCCAATATGTCATTACACATATCTATAAATATTTTATCGGCCAAACTCATATCATTACCTCCAAGTTTTTTTACTGTTGATTAATATTGTACCTTACTAAAGATAAGTAGGCAAGCGTGAAAAATGCTGTATGCAAATCGGCAAATCCTCTTGTGCATACAGCATTATATATTACAAATCAGTTATTAACATATAAGTTATTGTAGACGTAATGACTGTGCATCTACGTATTTTTTAATATTAGAAGCATTTGTATATTTATTGACTACTCCCTTACTTACCTCCAGTAAAGTTGGTGCTTGAAGGATATTATACTCCATGGAAAGATTAGGATTATCCTCGGCATCTATTAAGGTATATGGAGTGTCTTTTAAATATTCCTTAGCCAAATTGCAATTAGGGCAAGTCTTTGTAGTAAAGAGATATAAGCCGTCATCTAATCCTGATAGTAAGTTTATTTGACTCTCACTTCTAATTCCGGAACTTACGGGCATTTGCCTGGAGCGGACTATATCATAAAGTCTTCTATTCTTATATTCCTGAGTTTTACCCTCATTCCAGTTCTGAACCGGACGATAATATCCTGTTATACGGCTATAAACTTCTGCCCTCTGGCCACATTCAGGACAAGTAAAGTGCTCTCCGTTCAGATACCCATGGGTGCTACATACGGAATAAGTCGGTGAAAGGGTATAGTATGGCAATCTATAGTTTTCCGCAATAGTTCTAACCAGCTTAGCAGCCCCCTGCCAATCGGGCAGTTTTTCCCCAAGGAAGGCATGGAATACCGTTCCTGATGTATAAAGGGTCTGAAGCTCGTCCTGTATATCAAGGGCCTCAAATATATCCTCAGTATATCCTACCGGTAGATGGGAACTATTGGTGTAATAAGGGGTATCCCCTTCATTACCGGCTGTCTTAATATCAGGGTAGCGTTTCTTGTCATGTTTTGCAAGACGATAGCTGGTTGATTCTGCCGGAGTTGCCTCCAAGTTATATAAATCCCCATACTGTTCCTGATAGTCAGACAAACGCTCTCTCATATGATTAAGAACTTTAATACTAAAGTCTACGGTCTCTTTATGGGTCATATCTTTACCTAACCATTTAGCATTTAAACCTACTTCATTCATACCTACCAGGCCGATAGTGGAAAAATGATTCTCAAAGGTACCCAGATAACGTTTGGTATAAGGATAGAGACCTTCCTCTAAAAGTTTGGTAATAACATCTCTTTTTACCTTCAGTGAACGGGCGGAGATATCCATCATCTTATCTAGGCGCTTAAAGAATTCTTCTTCATTGGCTGACAGATAGGCGATTCTTGGCATATTTATGGTTACAACACCAACTGAACCGGTGCTTTCTCCCGATCCAAAGAAGCCCCCTGTCTTTTTCCTAAGCTCACGTAAATCAAGACGAAGCCTACAGCACATAGAACGGATATCACTGGGTTCCATATCACTATTAATATAGTTTGAAAAATATGGCGTTCCATATTTTGCTGTCATTTCAAATAACAAACGGTTATTTTCAGTATCTGACCAGTCAAAATCTTTAGTTATAGAATAGGTAGGAATTGGATACTGGAAGCCTCTTCCATTGGCATCCCCTTCAATCATAATTTCTATGAAGGCCTTATTAATCATATCCATTTCCTTCTTACAATCTTTATATTTAAAATCCATCTCCCTACCGCCTACTATGCAAGGCAGTTCAGCCAAATCATCCGGCACTGTCCAGTCTAGGGTAATATTTGAAAACGGTGCTTGAGTACCCCAGCGGCTTGGTGTATTAACACCATATACAAAGGATTGGATACATTGTTTTACTTCTTTATAAGTAAGATTGTCTGCTTTTACAAAGGGAGCCAAATATGTGTCAAAGGAGGAGAAAGCCTGGGCTCCTGCCCATTCATTCTGCATAATACCAAGGAAATTCACCATCTGGTTGCATAAAGTTGATAAATGGCTTGCGGGAGAAGATGTAATCTTACCGGGAATGCCGCCTAAACCTTCTTTTATTAGCTGCTTTAAAGACCATCCCGCACAATAACCGGTTAACATTGATAAGTCATGAATATGAATGTCAGCATTGCGATGGGCATTGGCAATCTCTTCATCATAGATTTCAGATAACCAATAATTTGCTGTTACCTTACCGGAATTATGTAAAATCAATCCTCCTACAGAATATGTAACAGTAGAATTTTCCTTAACTCTCCAATCCTCTTCTTTTACATAGCTATTAATGGTTTCCTTATAATCAAGGATTGTAGATTTCATATTACGGATTTTTTCTCTGTTTTTGCGGTAGAGTATATAAGCCTTTGCCACATCTGTGTATCCCGACTGCTCTAGCACATGCTCTACACTATCCTGAATATCCTCTACATGAATTTTGCTTTCCTTAATTTTGTCTTGAAAATCTGCCGTAACTCTTAAAGAAAGCAAGCTAATAATTTCATCAGTAAATATTTTGTCAGTGGCCTTAAATGCCTTTGTAATTGCTTCGCTGATTTTTTGCAAGTTAAATTCAGCGACCTGCCCGTCTCTTTTTAGAACATTAATCATCTGTTACATTCTCCCTTCCCGTATCATTTATTTCAAAGTAATACTCTTTAGTCTCCATAAATTCATATTATCAAAATTCTAATTTTTAGTCAATATAAAAATACTAGATATATGCAGCTTTTTCTCACACTCTACTATATCTAGTATCTATAGTGATAAATTACTATTTAGTTAAAAGCACTTATATTGCCGGCAAACTCCTTTGGAATATAGGCTTTAACAAAGATACCATCCTCTCTATATTCCTCTTCTAACAACTGTCCGTACTTTCGAATGGTATGAATCTTACCTGCTTCCTTATAGCTAATCAGCTCTTCTATAAAAACTTTTTGTTCCATTAATACTTTTTCTATAAGTTCAAGTAATTTATCCACACCCTCTCCGGTTTTAGCAGAAATCTTAACCGTATAATCTGCCTTAAAATCCTTTAGGGCCTGTTCTGATATAATCAAATCCTGTTTATTAAATACCGTAATAATAGCTTTGTCCCTAATTCCCAGTTTAGCCAATGTATCATATACTATATGCATCTGTTTGTAAAGATCGGGATTTATACTGTCTACTACATGTAATATTATATCTGCATATTTAGCCTCTTCTAAGGTACTGCGAAAGGCCTCTATAAGATGGTGGGGAAGTTTTCGTATAAAACCAACCGTATCTGTAAATAATACCTGCTGCCCGCTTTCCATGGTATAACTTCTGGTAGTGGGGTCTAGGGTTGCAAAGAGCTTATCCTCTTCTAAAACCCCCGCACCTGTCAAATAATTTAATAAAGTAGATTTGCCGGCATTGGTATAGCCTACAATAGCTACTACAGGAATCTTGCTCCTGCTTCTAAGGCTTCTGGCTGTTTCCCTGTTTTTTTCCAAATCATCTAATTCCCGTTTAAGCTGGGATATTCGTTCCCTAATATGGCGCCGGTCAATCTCCAATTTCTTCTCACCGGGGCCTCTTGTACCGATACCGCCACCAAGTCTTGATAAGGAATTTCTTAAACCGATAAGCCTGGTGGAACTAAACTTAAGCTGGGCCAACTCAACTTGAAGTTTTCCTTCCTTAGTAGTCGCCCTCTTTGCAAATATATCTAATATAAGAATGGTTCGATCCAAAACTTTTGTCTGTAAGGCATCCTCAAGATTTTTTAGCTGAGCAGGGGATAATTCATCATCACAGATTACACCGGTTGCATCTGCTTCAAAAATCATCTGCCTTACTTCTTCAATCTTACCTTTTCCTATATAAGTTGCCGGATGGATTTTCTCCCTGTTTTGAATAACCATTCCAACAGTTAAAGCACCGGCTGTTTCCACCAATTCCTTTAACTCTTCTAAGGATTCTTTTGTATCATCATTATCGGAAACAGATACACCTATCAGTACAAACTGTTCCTTTGCTTCTTCAATGTCATATAGCTTTGCCATGATTACCTCTTTTATGGATTATTTGTAGTGCTAAATTCCTTAGTTCTGGACTTTAAAAAAATCTCTTCTCTTTTAGCATCCTCATCCCCGGGATAAGAAGCAAGATAGCTTTCAAGCTTTATCAAAGCATTCTCAAAATCCCCCAAATTTTCATAGACAATAATTAAACTTTTTAGAAGTTCCCTCTTCATATCATTATGGGCATAGTTTATACCAGTTTCCAAATAAGGGATAGCCTGTTTATATTCACCGGTTTTCATAAGGCAGGATGCAATCTGACTATATATCCATGGTAGGGGAACTCCTCCTTCTTCTATATATTTTTCATAATAATATTTTGCAGTAGGATAATCCTTTTTATGATTGTAGATTTCACCAATATAAAAATTAGCTTCTACAAATCCATTGCCTGCACTTTCGCTAAGTTCATAAATAGCTTGATCATACAAACCTTGATAAAAATGAACCTTTGCCAGATTATACTTATCCGCTTTAGTAATAATTTTTATTTCTTCTGCCTGTCTTAGGACCTCCTGTGCCTCATTAGGCTTTCCCATATCCATAAGCAGATAGTACTTGCCAAAATAGTAATCAAATTTATCACTTTGCAAGGTAATGGCCTTATCATAATCATTTAATCCTTCTACATATTCTCCACTTTTATGATATGTATAGGCACGATCGGCCAGTACCTGGGCATCTTGTCCAAATTGATCGATGATTCTGCTGTAAGTTGCTGCAGCTTCTTTAAAATCACCGATATTTGTCAAGGCTCTTCCCTTATAATACAATATGTCCAAATCCAGTTCTGATAATACATTAATATCTAAGGCTTTGTCAAACTGATTTATTGCTTCCTGAAAATCCTGCATCATAAAATAAGCAATACCTTTTCCTCTTAAAGCCCTCTTATTATTTTTAAGAACAATGGTAATCTTCTTGTCCATAATAACTTTATCAAATTGCACAAATGCTTCTTGGTACTGTCCAAGCCCAATTAATGCCATACCATAATCTATATAATATTCTGCCTTATTGGGGTTTTTAGTAATGGACAAAGAAAAATTCTCAGCCGCTTTGTGGTAGTCTCCGCTTATAAAGTAGTTTTTACCACTTCTATAGTAGCCGCCGGATTTGCTACAACCGGTGGTTAAAAAAATCATAACAAAAAACAATCCTATGTAGAATATGAGTTTTTTCATTATGGTTGCCTCCGAAGAATCAGGATAAAAGCCGCATATCTATACAAACACCATATCTTGCGCTTTTTTCTAATTATACACCAAAATCCACCAAATAGCAACTAAGCCCCATATAATAACCAAAAAAACCGCAACCGAATACAAGTACCCGGTTGCGGCAAATATATACATTATTATCCAAAACTTTATTGTTTAAAATATTGAAATAGTCAAAAACAGTGTAGCTGCTATAGAAGCCACTAATGATACTACAGTAATCTGTGTATTGATTGACGGACCGGCCGTATCTTTAAAGGGATCCCCGACCGTATCTCCCACTACACCGGCCTTATGTGCTTTTGAATTCTTTCCCCCGTGATTTCCGGCTTCGATGTACTTCTTAGTATTATCCCACAGTCCACCTGAGTTGGACATAAACAGGGCAAATATCAGTCCGCTTACTATATTACCGGTAATAAAGCCCCCCACAGCATGAACACCACCTATTAATCCCACTAGCAATGTGGAGATTATAGCCATAAGACCTGCAGGAATCAACTCTTTTAAAGCTCCCACCGTAGCAATTTCTATACATTTATCATATTCCGGTTTTACTCCTTCTTTACCTTCTTTTAAGCCGGCTATTTCTCTAAATTGACGATGAATTTCAGCTATCATCCTTTGTGCGTTACGATCTACACCCAGCATAAGCATTGCTGAAAATACCGGAGGTATAGCAGCCCCTACTAATAATCCGAAAAATACAGTTGGATTGGTTACATCAAAGCCGGTAACCTTTTCTACATTTAATCCTAAAGCCACAATGGCATCATTAACCTCTGTAATAAAAGCTCCCAATAAGGCTATAACCGTAAGTCCTGCGGCTCCTATAGAAAAGCCCTTGGTTATTGCTTTAACAGTATTACCGGCACTGTCTAATGAGTCGGTTATCTCCAGTGCCTTATCCCCTAAGTCTCCCATTTCCACAAGACCACGGGCATTATCAACAATGGGACCGTAGGCATCGTTAGATATAATCATACCTACTATAGAAAGCATACCTACTGCTGCCATAGAAATACCATACATACCGTATGCCACTTCATTACCGCCGGCTCCTAAAGGAGCAACAAGTTTATATGCGGCTAAGGCAGATACTCCGATTCCAATCATTGCAGGAAGAGTACTTACAAGACCATAGGATACACCTGAAGTAATAGTAAATGCCGGACCTGACTCACAGGCTTTTGCCACCATTTTTACAGGTTTCTTATTGTCATTGGTAAAGTAGTCCGTAGCGATACCGATAATAACACCTACTATAAGTCCTATGGCACTGGCTCCCCAGATACGCCAATTAAAATCAAAAATATAAGTAGCCACAGCTGTCAGTACGCCATATATGGCGGTTGTAACATAGGTGTTCATATTAAGGGCTCTGGTAGGATCTGCCCCTTCCTTCATATTAGCTGTAAATACACCGATAATAGAGGCCAACAAACCTATGGCCGCATAGCAAAGTACCATGCCCATATTTTTCTCTGAATTACTAAGAGAAGCAGCCATAACTAAGGCAGCAGCCATGGATGCTACGTTTGAATCAAATAAATCCGCACCCATACCGGCAACGTCCCCTACATTATCCCCAACATTATCTGCAATAACTGCCGGATTTCTAGGATCATCCTCAGGAATACCAAGTTCTACTTTACCGGCAAGGTCTGCACTTACGTCTGCAGTCTTGGTAAAAATTCCTCCTCCGGCCTTGGCAAATAAGGCTAGGGAACTGGCACCAAAGGAGAAGCCTAGTAATACCGTGGTATTGCCGGTAAGCATAAGGACTAAAGTTACTCCCAGTAAGCTAGAACCTACCACTGCCATTCCCATAACTGCTCCCCCACGATATCCTGCCATAAAAGAAGGCTTAATTCCTTTCGTAGCCGCTTCCGCTGATTTCATATTTGCAATGGTTGCTATACTGATACCGATTTTACCTGCAATTGCAGATAAGACCGTACCTAATATGTAAGATGCTACCATGGAGATATTATCTACTATGTTACCTTTCCAAATGGGAGAAGGTAAGAAAACAAGAATAAGTAATGCAACAACTGAACAAAAACGTACCAAGGTCTTGTATTCCTTAGCAAGAAATGTATTAGCACCGTTTTGTATCAATTTACCTACCTCAGCTATTTTTTTGTTAGATGAGGGTTGTGATGACACCCAGCGATAGAGCCAAAATGCCGTTACAAAAGCTAAGGCTGAAATCACAATAGATACTACCTGAAAAAAGGTTAAATCATTTCCCATATTGTTCAACTCCCTATTATATTTTTGATTAGTCTTGCCATATTTTGATAGTAACACGTTTGTAATCTTTGTGCAAGTCTTCTGTATTTTTATTATTATTTTCGTGATTTTACACATATTGATTCGGCAGTTTTTATAGGTTTTCTTGTATTATTATGTTGTGTTTTTATATATTTTGTTTGATTTATATTAAGTGTCATCCTTTATACTTTATTAGGAATATATGGTTATTAGAACGAATAAAAAAGCACAATAATATCTGTATGGATTTGAAAGGAATTTGCACATAAATAATCCTAAACATGATTGACACATCCACTGATAATGAGCTACAATGAAGAAGATTTCAATACATATCCAAGACCGTGTACATTTTTTTACTAAAAACTGTGGACAAGTTTTCTGATTGTCATACAGTGATTTTTTTGTGCTTGGCGGATGGAAAATGTAGATAACTAAGGAGGACTTGCTTTATGGAGTTTTTATTTTCTGGGTTTATGTCTATTACCTGGCAACAATGGGTAATGTACGGTGTCGGCCTTCTGCTTATTTACCTAGCCATAGAAAAAGGCTTTGAACCGGCTCTACTTCTCCCTATGGGATTTGGTGCAATCTTAGTTAACCTTCCCGACTCCGGTGTACTAACACAAAAACTTGAAGGTTTAAACGAAGAAGCCACCGGTATTATTGAATGGCTGTTTGAAACAGGTATTGATGCTTCAGAAGCTCTACCCATCTTGTTATTTATCGGTATCGGTGCTATGATCGATTTCGGTCCCTTACTATCAAATCCTAAGATGTTTCTATTTGGTGCAGCTGCACAGTTTGGTATCTTTTTTACAATCTTACTTGCTGTTATTTTAGGTTTTGATATTAACGATGCAGCTTCAATCGGTATGATTGGTGCCGCAGACGGTCCTACTTCCATTCTGGTTTCTAAGATACTAAAATCCGGCTATATCGGCCCCATAGCCGTGGCGGCTTATTCCTATATGGCATTAGTTCCTATAGTACAACCTTTTGCCATTAAACTGGTTACTACAAAGAAGGAACGTCTAATCCGTATGGAATACAATCCAAAATCCGTCACCAGAACTACTAGAATTCTATTCCCCATTATTGTTACCTTTATAGCAGGACTTATAGCTCCTTCATCTGTTGCCTTGGTTGGCTTTTTAATGTTCGGTAACCTAATTCGTGAATGTGGAGTTTTAAACGCTTTATCCGAAACTGCACAGAATACTTTAGCTAATTTAATTACCCTCTTGCTTGGTATAACCATTTCATTTAGTATGCAGGCAGATCAATTCGTTAACTATAAAACTTTAATGATTATGGGTCTGGGACTACTTGCCTTTATATTTGATACAATAGGTGGCGTATTATTTGCTAAAATCCTTAACCTATTCTTAAAAAAAGACAAAAAGATCAACCCCATGGTTGGAGCTGCCGGTATCTCCGCCTTCCCCATGTCAGCAAGGGTTGTTCAGAAAATGGGGCTTAAAGAAGATCCCTCCAATCACCTTTTAATGCATGCCATTAGTGCTAACGTATCCGGACAAATTGCTTCTGTTGTGGCAGGTGGTGTAATCATTAAAATAGTTAATGCAATTTTGCAGAACATGGCATAAGAAAGGAGTTACTATGGGCGAGAATGTTATGTATGCTTTAGAAATAATGGGTAAAGGAATGGCCAGTATCTTCGTGGTTATTATTTTACTCACCTTAATTGTTATGCTTATGGCCAAAATAGGCGAAAGTTCAACAAAAAGCAAAGGACAAAATAATCAAGAATAAATCAATATATATTCACATAAAAGGTGCAGCCATATTATCTTATTAAGAAGAAATATAGCTGCACCCCTTTTTTCTTTATTATAAATTAAATAATATTTCTAAATGTATTTTCAAGACATAGGGCTCCGTAACCTAAAGTACGGTTGGGGTAAACATTTTCAATCCTTAGCTGTCTGGCTCCGTCTATAAGATATGATTTTAATTTTTCTCCGTAAAGGTATAAATCATTGCCTCTAACTATTCCCCATTCCATAAGTAAAGCAGCACTTCCGGTTACAAAAGGGGTTGCCATGGATGTTCCCGAACGAATCGCATAACCACCCCCGGGAGCACAGGAATTAATATTAACACCGGGAGCTACAATATCCGGTTTTATCTGCATATCTCTGGTATAGCCTCTTCCGGAAAAGGGGGCCAGACTTTCGGTATAGGCATTATATGCCCCTACAGATATGACTCTGTAAGCGGTAGAGGGAATTGTAAGAGTCGTAAATTCCGAAGAAACCAAGAATCTCGTTGCAGGATTTTTAGCCCCTCCGGATGGCAGCCACATATCATAATTACCGACTATAATTCTTCTTGGAACTAATTCAATCATCCATACTCCGGAATTTATAAAATCTTGCATAGGTATAAATTCTATATAAATCTCCTGCTGGGGATTATATGGAGTAGGTTCCCCATAGTATAATAAAATTTCTGTCTGGGCAACCCTAAATTGCTGAGTACCAAGTCGCCTTGGTATCGGTCCTACTCTTACCCCATTAGGGGCAATAATTGAAATATCAAAATGATCATAATAATTCTTCCATATCTGTAGATTTAGTGAAAACTCAAATTCACTGACGGCAAAAGCAACCGTTTCTACTACCCCCATCTGCAGTATTCCCCAAGCATGATTTCCTTGTGCTCCTTCATTACCTGTTCCCACAACTATACTGGTCCTGCCCCTATTAGAAATATCATTTATAAAACTCTCAAGTAAAGACCTGCCCGTATGAGATCCATAATTATTACCAAAGCTTATATTAACCGCTAAGGGCCTATTTAAGTCTATGGCATATTGTACTACAAAGTCTAGTGCTTCCATTAGTTGAGTGGTTCTGGGAAATGAACCACTAATAGATTCCCCTAGTTTTACCACCAAAAGTTCACTTTCAGAGGCAACCCCTCTATAACGGCCGTTACTGGCCCTACCGTTTCCCGCGGCTATCCCGGCTACATGGGTTCCATGGCCGGAAAGATCTGTACTGGGGACTATATCCAGTCTCTGAGGCATGGGAAAGGTTAGGGCTTCATTAATCTGTTCCCTGGTATACAAGCTACCTATTCTAAACCCTTCCGGCGGATTTCCAGGTATGGTTTGATCCCAGAGGGCTACTATCCTTGTGGTACCGTCTTCATTTCTAAAATCCGGATGGGAATAATCAATACCTGAATCAAGGATTGCTACCAAAACCCCCCTGCCAAATAAATTATAAGGGGATAATTGAATCGGATTAATGCAAGAAGCTGCTCTTCCTTCATCTACCTCATAAAAGAGCCTTTTTGGTTTTTCGATAAATTCAATTTCTTCATAATTAAGCAGCCTATCTATTAAATTTTCTGCTATGGTAATAATGGCATAACCCCCGGATAACTCCACTACAGCTATATCCAAATCTTCTCTTATCCTATCAAGACTGCCGCTATATTTTATAATCAACTCCCAGGTATTGGTCTGAGGCTCATATCCTACATCCAAATCCAGTGTTCTTTCTCTCACATCCTCCGGTACATCCAAAGCAAGATTAAGTTGATTATCAACAATACCGCTATCCATCAAAGTTTTTTATCCCCATAATATACTTTACTCTAATATATGCAGCCCTTATTTAAATACATGAAAACAAATAGGCACCCTTATAGCTTACCTATTACCATATATTGATTATGGAAAATTACTTAAAAAATGTTACAATTAATGTTGAATATTGTAATACATAAACGACCGGAGGCTGCAAAATGAGAAAAATAATGATTCCTGTAATGTCTATTTTGCTTCTTGCCCTTATAGTAGCAGGTATTTATAGCATAAATAAACCAAAAAAAGAACTTTCTTATCCTGCTTTTTTAGAAGCTGTAAATAATGGACAGGTCCAAGAAGTTATCTATAGTGAAGAAGGAGCTAACTTTGAAGCCTATCTTAAGGAAGAAGCTAATAGAAAATATGAGGTTACAAATCCTAAATCAGAGAATTTTGTCGAATTTCTTTTGTTAAATAATATAAAAGTATCCCATAAAAATAATAATGCTACTGGCTTCTTTGGTGTGTTTTTTGTGGCCATAATCGCCTTTGCCATTATATATTATACCCGTGGTGGAAATTCAAGTAAGAATCTCATTAGCAAGGCCAATAAAAAAGATAAGGAAGATAAAAAAATCACCCTTGATTCTGTGGCAGGCAATGTGGAAGCCAAATCCATGGTAGAAGATATAATCGGTTTTATAAAAAACCCATCCTTATACAGCCAAGTTGGTGCCCGTATGCCCAAAGGTCTTTTATTCTACGGCCCTCCCGGAACGGGAAAAACACTGATGGCCAAGGCTATAGCAGGAGAAGCAGATGTTCCCTTTTATGCCATGAGCGGTTCAGATTTTGTGCAAATGTATGTAGGTGTCGGTGCAAGCCGTATTCGAACCCTTTTTAATAAGGCAAAAAAACATGAAAAAGCAGTGATTTTTATAGATGAAATTGATGCCATAGGCAAAAAAAGGGCCCGTAACAGCTCTGCCAGTAATGACGAAAGGGACCAGACCTTAAATGCTTTACTTACAGAAATGTCAGGTTTTCATGACAATCAAGGTATTGTAGTAATCGGTGCCACTAACAGGTTAGATACACTAGATGAGGCCCTGCTTCGTCCCGGACGTTTTGACAGACAGATAGAGATTGGACTACCGGATATAAACTCCAGAAAGAAAATATTAGAACTTCATACAAAGAATAAGCCCTTATCTGATGATGTAGATCTTAAAGCCCTGGCAAAGTCCACAGTGGGATTTTCAGGAGCCATGCTGGAAAATCTTATCAACGAAGCAGCAATATTAGCTGCCAAGCAGCAAAAGAAAGTAATTAGTCAAAGCCATATAGACAGGGCATTTTACACTGTCCTTGCCGGAGCTCCTAAGACAGATTTAAGCTACATCTCTTACCGGGAAAGGGAAATCACAGCATACCATGAAGCAGGACATGCCCTTGCAACCAAACTTTTACTTCCGGAAAATTATATTTCTAAAGTAACCATTATTCCCAGTGTAAAAGGTGCCGGGGGCTTTAACCTAAGCATTCCCAAGGATAGTATGTATCAAAGCCAAAGACAAATTTTGGCAAATATTAAAATGCTTTTAGCAGGAAGGGCTGCAGAAGAATTAATATTTGGCAGCCAAGAGATAACCACCGGAGCCGGCAATGATATCCAAAAAGCTTCTTCCTTGGTAGTAGATTATACTAACAAATTCGGCATGGATCCGGATATGGGACTGTTTAGCACCTATATTCTTCAAGAGGGAATAGACCAAGAGCTTTTAGAAAAATGCAGATCCATTATAAATACCTTATATGAAGAAACCAAAGAACTATTAAGCCAAAATATCTATGCTCTTAAAAATATAGCTAGAGAGCTTTTAATAAAAGAAAGCCTAACCGGTGAAGATATTGAAGATCTTATAGCTTAAATTCTTAAATATAAGCTATTTGTAGCATAATAATATGAGCCATACTTGTATATCAGATGCAAATATGGCTCATTTATATTGCCTTAATATATTATCAGATTAATGGCTTGGTTACTTTACATACTTTTCTGTCATAGGTGAAAAGTCCATTGACCTCATCTTCCACATCAGAAAGCTGTGTATATACGGCAGCAGATAAACCTTCTTTTTTAAGCCTTTCTATATCCTCCTTATAAAGCTTTTTTACTGCTTCTTCCAAACTATTGGTATCGGTATAAATCCTATACCCATATACCATGGGGGAATATGAGTGTTTTCTAATATAGCAGGCGTATCCGCCAAATTCCGATAAGACTACTGCTCTATTATACTTATCTTTTTTATATTTTAGGGGATGAAAATAATTATGTATGCTTTTAAAATCTCCCCCTTTTTGATCATACCATCCACTTGCATGGTCAATTAATCTGCTATTATCCACAGATCTGATTAACTGGCATATCTTATTGGCATCAAACTGCCCCCAAGCTTCATTAAAGGGAACCCAAGTTACTATGGAGGGATTGTTATAAAGGTGCTTTATGGTTTCCTCACATTCTTCTATCCACTCTAGTCGTCCCTTTTTACTGGTCCTGCCAAATAAAAAGTAGCACCTGTCTTTTATTAAACTCTGAACCTTTGGAAAGACTGTAGGAAGATATCCTACCAATAGCTTATTGTATCTTCCCCCTCCGTTGACCATATCCTGCCATACCAACATTCCCAAGCGGTCACAATGATAATACCACCGTAATGGTTCAATCTTAAGATGCTTTCTAAGCATATTAAATCCAAGAGCCTTGGCCTGTTCTATATCAAAAATCATAGCTTCATCACTGGGAGCTGTATAAAGGCCGTCGGGCCAATATCCCTGATCTAAAAGTCCATTTTGAAAATATGGCTTATTATTTAAATAAATCCTAGGAACACCCTCTTCATCCTCTTTTATCTCCACCTTGCGCATGGCAAAATAGCTTTCAACTACATCTTCTCCTGCCCTAATTACCATATCGTATAGATAAGGATTTTCCGGACTCCAAAATGTAAAATTCTTCATAGGAATATCCAAAGTTGGCTTGTCATCAATTATAGAATATATTCTTTTACCATGGTCATAGATATCTACCTTAAAAAATTTCTGCTGCATTTTTCTGTCTTCTTGGCTATTTCTTATAGGTCGGTTTAAATTAATAGAAAGCCTTATGCTACTCTCATCTACTAGGGGTGTTATACTAAGAGAGCTAATATGTACCTGTGGAACCCATTCCATCCAAACTGTCTGCCATATTCCGCTTTGAGCCGTATAAAACATACCACCCCGGCGGAGTTTTTGTTTTCCTCTGCTATGATAAGATTTATCCGAAAAGTCTTTAACTTTTACAGTCAGAAGATTTCCCCCTTCGGTTATATAGTCAGTTATATCTACAGAAAAGGGAAGATATCCTCCCATATGTTGTTCAATCTTCTTATAATTTATTAGTATTTCACAACTTTGATCAACAGCGCCAAAATGTAAAATCAACCGTTTCCCATAAGGCTTTTCTTCAACTATTAAGGGTCTTTCATACCAAAGTATTTCACCGGGTTTTACTTGCCGCATAACTTTCGATAAAGCACTTTCCGGAGAAAAGGGTACCAATATTTTTCCGTCATAGTAGGGAGGTTTTACATCTTCCTTGGTTATATTATATTTCCAATAACCATTTAATATTGTATAATTACTTCTTTTTAGTTGAGGTCTCGGATATTCTGTTAATACTTTTTCATCATCCAGATTCTCCCCCCATACGGTATATAGCTGGTTAAAAATCATGTTTTTTCTCTTAAATAATAAAGTACGGATAGCGTCTTTTACATTCATATAGCTAACACCCCTTTCTTCTTAATTTACCAATGCTAATCCAATATATGTCCATAATTATAAGTTTATTCAAATTATAAAGTAATTGTTGTATATCGTCACTTAATGTCACTTTTTGCATAATATATTATAGAACATCCATTTAAAAAAATCAAAGAAAGGAGGAATTTTAATGTCCAATTTTAAATATAGTAACTCTGACTCCTTAGTCCGTCACCTCTATAACTTTATCGGTGACACCGTAACCATATTTACAACCAGCGGAGGTGCATCCGGAGGCGGTTTTACCGGTACCCTTCTTTCGGTTAACTCCAATTTTGTACGTTTACTGACAAAAATGGGAGATCCCCCTCCCAGCCCGCTCTCCGGTAGCTTTAGAAACTGTCCAGAAAATGCCCCATTAGCCGACTTTGGTAATTTTGGAGTACCCGGTGGCTCCGACAATATACTTATGAATAAACACAAAAATAGTCAAAATAATGAGGTTGGTTCCATCTGTGATATCCCTATAGATCGTATAGCAGCCTTTTGCCACAAGGCAGTATAAACATTGTATAATTGTGAATAAATAGAGTACCAAATACCTTATTTTCAAATATAAAAGGTAGGCGGTACTCTAAATTATATTTTTATAAAAATTTTCACTTTGTTTTCTATCTATTATCTATTGTATTTATTTCATTTTAATGGTATGATTAGTAATAATAAGTCGATTATTCTTTTATTCTCAAACTTCATGTATTTTATTGTTTTACAAAAATATTATTATGTGGCTATGGGAGGTATTTTCATGTCTGAACCTGATGTTAGGGGTAAGCAAATCAACACGAGGGTTTTATTATTTACTACAACAAGTCTTATAATATTTTTATTAGCTCTATTAATCTTTTTAAATTCATCAGATAGCAAGATTGCTAATATCTTATTATCTGTGGGTTTGTTCCTTGTGATGGCTTTAGCAGGTGTATTATTGGTAACTCTAATTCGTTTTTTCCAAGCAATAAACTTAATTAATAAAAATGCAGAGCGTTTGGCACAAGGCAAATTAAATATCAGTGATATTATGACCGATAAAGCCAGGGGTTTAGAAACTTTAGCCATTGTCTTTAATGAGATGAAAAGAAATCTCCTTAACTTTATCGAAACCACAAAAACTAATGTTATAGTATTATCTGATGCAGTTGATAAGGTAACGAAGAGTCTTGACATGAGCTATAAGGGTAATGAACATATTGCCTCTAATATGGCCACTGCTGCAGAAAAGGCACAGGAACAGCTTAGAATTGTTAATGAAACCTTAGAGGGAATACAGGAAGTTACCGAAAGAGCTAACAATATTACCAACACATTAGCAAATATTGAGGCTTTTGTTGAAAATACAGTTAAGGTAACCAAGGAAAGTGCCGAGCACGTAGATAAATACAATGAACAAATTGACATAATATCTGCCGACTTATCAGATACCGCTGCCTTTATTCAGGCCCTTAATACCCATCTTAATGAAATCGACCAAGTTAATGGTTTAATAATAAATATTACCGAACAATTAAAACTTCTATCCCTAAATTCAGCTGTTGAAGCAGCCAGGGCCGGGGAAGCCGGTAAAGGCTTTGTAGTTGTTGCTCAAGAAATGAATAAACTTTCACAAGCAACCAGGGAGAGTATCGGTCAAATCAATAATCTTTTGAATAATATCTTAGCAAGTAATGATAAGGTAAGCGAAAGTATTACCAATTGCGTACAGAGCTTTGAAAGCAGTAGAGAAATATTTAATTATGTTAGGGAATCTTTCTATACTATTAATAAAAACACATACATATTAAGCGATGATATGAAAAAAGCCTATGAGGAATCCAGGCTGATTAATGAAAACACCAAGAAAATCAGTGCACAGGGTCTAACCCTTCACGATGCTTCCAACGAAATATCATCAATTACTCAAGATGTTGCGGCAGTCACCCAAGAATCACTTGCTGAAAATGAAGAAATCAATAACCAAGCATTATCTCTTCAGAATATGCTAGCCGATATAAAGAAACTACTTAAG
This sequence comes from Herbinix luporum, assembly GCF_900070325.1. GTDB lineage: Bacteria > Bacillota > Clostridia > Lachnospirales > Lachnospiraceae > Mobilitalea > Mobilitalea luporum. Next base: position 455,417 of record NZ_LN879430.1, on the reverse strand, counting down.
AGATACAGAACTTCTATATTACCGGTATCACAGGCTAGCTCTAAGAGATTGAAGATCGCCTTTCTCAGTCCCTTAGACCATGCCTTCTGGGAAAGCGTAAGACAAGGTGTCCTATATGCTATGACAGAATTAAAAGGTAAAAATGTCAATGTTGAATATATACCCCTTCAACAAATTGACAGAAGTACTGAAGCTTATATAAGCCAACTTGCAAATGAAAAGTATGATGGAATTATACTACCTGGCTTTGTTGGAAACAAAGAATTTTTTAGCAATGCCCGCCGTAATAAAATTACTCTTATGTCATTTTACAATGATTTTGATGAAGGTATTGAACGGGTATCATATTTTGGCCCTGATAATTTCACCTCAGCCACAATGGCAACCGAGACACTGATAAGAGCCATCAACGGAGAAGGTAATATAGCTATTGTACGGGCACCATTAGTAACGGAAGTCTTTCAAGAGCGTAGGTCTGCAATAATAGACGTATTACAAAAGAGAAAAAAAGTAAAGCTTGTTACAGAAATTGAGACAGATATTGATAATGTTCTTGTTTATAAAGCTGTAAAAGAAGCTCTAAATAAATTCCATAGACTTTCCGGTATTATAGTTATATCCGGTGGAAATGCAGGTGTAGCAAGAGCTGTAAAAGAAATGGGTCTTGCTAGAACTATTAAAATCGTTTGTTTCGATTATGACAATGAAGTTCTAAATTATATAAGAGAAGGTGTTATACACGCAGCTATCGGACAAGATCCCTTTAGCCAAGGACATGACTCTGTCATATCCATGTATAACTATCTAGTTACCGGCAAAAAACCTGCTTCAAACAGCTATACCAGAACTGAACTTGTTGATATCAGCAGTGTCAGTGAATAATCAAATTATAAATTGCTAAATTTAAGGAGCTGTCACACTATATAATTAGTGCACAGCTCCTTTTTAGGAAATAATTAAATATAGGAAATAATAAGTTCCATATCCCCTCTTAGTGTAAATTCACCATATCCAAAAGGAAGTATAAAATGATCACCTTTAGATATTTTGATGCCGTCTATCTCCCCTTGGCCCATAATAACACTGAAATTTATAAAGTCCTTATTCTGTATAAAATCCTGCTCACCCCAAAGACTTATCTTTTTTACCGTATAATATTTACAGCTAATAAGTGTATGGACTTTGCATGTATCATAAGTTACAATTTCACCTTCTATAGTAATGTCCTGATGAGGACACTTTATAACATCTATACTTTCTTTGATATGAAGCTGTCTTAGGTCTTTCCCATCTAATCTGTCGTAATCATATAATCTGTATGTTATATCACTGTTTTGCTGGGTTTCTAGAAGCATTGTTCCTGCTTTTATAGCATGGACAGTTCCGGGGTTTATCTAAAAAAAATCTCCTTTCTTAATGGGACTTAATCTAATTAGATCATCCCATTTTTTATCCTTTATCATAGCCTTTAATTCTTCTTTATCCTTAGCATTATGGCCTATGACAATCTTTGCATCCTTATCACAATCTAATATATACCAGCACTCTGTTTTTCCAAATGAACCATTTTCAACTAGGGCTGCATACTCATCATCAGGATGAACTTGTATACTTAAATCTGCCTTGGCATCAATAATTTTTATCAAAAGAGGGAATGCCTTTTCAATTCTGTTTCCAAATAAGTGACCTTCATTGTCCCAAAGCCAGCTTAAAGACTTTCCCTTAAAACTACCGTTTTTTATAATACAATCCCCCTTAGGATGGGCACTTATAGCCCAGCATTCTCCTGTATTATCACTGGGAATAGAATAGCCAAACTCCGTTTTTAGACGATTACCTCACCATATCATTGATTTAAAAACCGGTTCTGTAAAAAGTATTTCCTTCATTTACTCTTCTCCTTTAAGTAAAATTATTTTAGCATTTAATCACATTATACAAACTTTACATAAAAAAACAACGGTTTACACCGTCGTTTTGTTTTTTAGCTTAAATTATTTTATTATTTCTCTGTTATATATTGGCTCATCTGCATGATGGCAGGCCACTAAATGTCCTTTTTTCATTTCCAGCTCAGGAAAATCCCTACTGCAGATATCCGTTGCATGGGGACAGCGGCTGACAAAAGGACAACAATGCTTAGGATTTATGGGACTTGGTACATCACCCTCTAGTAGTTGCCTCTCCTTTGCCCTTTCTTTTTTGGGGTCCGGTATAGGTACCGCAGAAAGTAAGGCCCTGGTATATGGATGTAATGGTTTTTCATAAAGCTCATCACTATCTGATAATTCCACAATATTACCCAGATACATAACTGCAATTCTGTCACTGATATATTTCACAATATTTAAGTCATGGGCTATAAAAAGATAGGTAAGCCCTAATTTTTCTTGCAAATCTTTCAATAAATTTATAATCTGTGACTGTATAGATACATCCAGGGCTGAAATTGGTTCATCGCATACAATAAATTCAGGTTCTATAGCAAGTGCCCTGGCAATTCCTATACGTTGCCGTTGACCTCCGGAAAATTCATGGGGATAGCGATTAGCGTGTTCTCTATTTAAACCTACAAGATCTAAAAGTTCATAAACTCTTTCCTTCCGAACTTTTTTGTTATACATATTGTGGATAATCATACCTTCTTCTATAATGGAACCAACTGTCATCCTTGGATCTAAGGAAGAATAGGGGTCTTGAAATATAATCTGTGCTAACTTGGCATATTCAAATAGATTTTCCTTTTTAACAAGTAATTCTTTTTTTCCATGATAAATTACCTGCCCCGTAGTAGGTGAATATATTCCCATTATAACTTTACCAAGTGTAGATTTACCACAACCGGATTCTCCCACAAGTCCTACTGTTTCACCTTTTTTTATTTCAAGATTAACATGATTTACTGCTTTTAATATTCCGCTAGAGACCTTAAAAAACTTAGATACATCCTTTATTTCAACTAAAATCTGACTGTTTTTGCTCATCATTTTTCACCTCCCCCTATGGCAGAAGCCGGTTCCGGATCAGGACAATCCTTATGAAGGAGCCAACAGGCCGCTTTATGTTTTTTTCCCGGTTCAAAATCCGGGGGCATATGGGGTATGCAAATCTTCATAGTATATTTACATCTGCCGGCAAAAGGGCAACCTGCTGGCGGATTTAGTAAATCCGGAGGAGTTCCGGCTATGGATGCCAGCCGCTTATTTTTATCCATGTCAGTCTTTGGGAGACTTTCAAGTAAGGCCTTTGTATATGGATGGGAAGGATGATAGAAAATATCTTCACTGCTGCCGGACTCTACAATTTTACCTCCATACATAACTGCCACCCGGTCGGCAATACTGGCTACAACTCCTAGGTCATGGGTAATTATTATAATGGATGTATTAGTATTTTCCCTTATTTCCATTAGAAGCTCCATTATCTGAGCCTGAATTGTAACATCCAGGGCAGTTGTAGGCTCATCGGCAATTAAAAGCTTTGGTTCACAAGAAAGGGCCATAGCTATCATGACTCTTTGCCTCATTCCTCCTGAAAATTCATGGGGATACTGCAAGACCCTCTGCTTTGAATTCGGAATTCTAACTATATTCAAAAGCCGTATTGCCTCCCTATAAGCCTCATCCTTTGACAGCTTTTTATGATGCCTGATAGCCTCTGTTAATTGCTTCCCCACCTGCATAGTAGGATTTAAGCAGGTCATGGGATCTTGAAAAATCATACTTACCTCATTTCCTCTTATGGCCATCATTTCCCTTTCGGAAGCTTTTACAATATCTATATCTCCAAGTAAAATTTCACCACTTACGATACGGGTGGGAGGCATGGGATTTAGTTTCATAATAGTCTGTGCAGTTACACTTTTTCCGCTGCCGCTTTCCCCAACTATAGCCAAGATTTCTCCCTCATTTAAATCAAAACTTACTCCCCTAACTGCTTTTACTTCTCCGGCATAAGTATCAAAAGATACATGCAAATCATTAACTTCAAGAACTTTATTCATATATTCACCTCATTTTATACGTGGGCATATTTATTTTCTCAGTCTTGGGTCTAGGGCGTCCCTAAGACCATCCCCCAGCAAATTAAAGGAAAGCATGGTTAAACTGATACATATTGCCGGAATAACAAGCTGTGAGGGATAGAGTTGAAATACCTTGCTTCCTTCATTGGCCAAAGTTCCCCAACTTGCCAAAGGAACAGGAACTCCAAGGCCTATATAACTTAAAAATGCTTCCGTAAAAATAGCACTGGGAATTGACAAGGTAATATTAATAATTACTACACTAAGGGTATTAGGCAGTAAGTGCTTTCCTATTATCCTTGCAGGTTTTGCCCCCATAACTTTTGCCGCCACCACGTAATCTTGCTGTTTAAGACTCATGACCTGCCCCCTAACAAGCCGTGCCATACCTGTCCAGCCCACAGTTGCATAGGCAATAACCATAGTCATAGTTCCTGCCGGTAATACCATCATTAGTAAAACTACGATAATTAGATAGGGTATGCCATTAACTATTTCAATTATCCTCATCATAATATTATCTAGGGTACCACCTACATATCCTGCAATACCACCGTAGATGATACCTATTATAAAATTAACTAAAACCGCAGAAAAAGATATAAATAAGGATATCCTCCCCCCATACCAGATTCTTGTAAAAATGTCCCGACCTAAACTATCGGTTCCGAACAGGTGTATGTGGCCATCTTGCTCATCCCTAAATCCTATAGGGGCATTGGTATGGGTTAAATGTTGCTCACTCATAGTATAGGGTGAAAAAATCGGCACAAAAATGCTGCATAAAGTTATTACTATAATAATTATTAGTGCTGCCATGGCTGTTTTGTTTTTACTAAGACGCCTCATGGCATCCTGCCAGTAACTGGTACTATCCCTTGTTATTGCCTCACTTATAGCTGTATCCGGTCCTATCCATTCAAATTGACTTTTATCTATATTCATAATTCACCACCTTATCCTTCCTTAGCCTCACTAAGTTTAACTCTAGGATCAACAAATCCGTAGGCAATATCTACCACCAAATTTGCCAGTATCAGAAATGCTCCGTAAAAGAGAGTAGTTCCGGATATCAGTGTATAATCCTGGGTTTGGATGCTAAATACAAAGAATTTGCCCATACCCGGTATAGAAAAAATATTTTCTACTACGAAAGCACCTGTAAGCAAGGCAGCTGAAATGGGACCTAAAACTGTTATTACAGGCATAATGGCATTTCTTACTGCATGTTTCCAAATAATTGTCTTTTGTGATAATCCTTTAGATTTCGCTGTTTTAATATAATCATGACCTAGCACATCAAGCATACTGGTTCTCATTAATCTTGAAACCGTAGCCAGGGAGCTTAAGCTTAAGGCAAAAGAGGGTAAAAGCTTACTAGAAAAACTATCCCATCCCGTATTTGGAAAAAAAGCTATTCCTGTCCACTCAGTTAATTTTAAAGCAAAGAAGTATTGAAGGAGGGAGCCTACTATAAATCCCGGTACCGAAACACCGATAATTGCAAATAACATTGATATAGTATCCCAATGGGTTCCTCTTTTTACCGCTGCTACTATACCAAGTAAAATTCCCATAACGGTAGCAAATATCAATGCCCTCATTCCTAAATCAAAAGAGTATGGAAATGCTTGCCTGATAATATCATTAACCGGTCTGTTATAATGCATAGATAGGCCCAAATCCCCTCTAAATACATTTCCCATATAAATAATAAGCTGTTGTATTACCGGTTTATCCAAACCATATTTTTCATTTAAGGCTTTCATAGTTGTCTCCGGAATTGCCTTTTCCCCAATAAAAGGATCTCCCGGCAAAAGCCGCATCATAAAAAATGTTAAGCTTACTAAAACTAATAAGGTAAGTAAGGCGTAAAGCAATCTCTTTACAATATATTTAGCCAATAGCATTCCTCCTTTATTATTCCTTAACTATAATATAATGTACCCACTAACTTTCCTATTTAGTAATTATTGTTAAATAAATACAGGGATGCTCATAATGACACATCCCCATATTTTTTGATAAATCATTTAAACAATCTTATTTAGCCAGCTTTACATATTTTAGGTTCAAATCTTGGAAAGCAGTTCTAATAACTCCCGATTCAATCTTACCACTTAGCACATAGTCTTTTACTCTCCAGTATATTGGGCCTACAGGCAGATCATCCATAACAATTTTCTCAAGCTCTGTTAAATATTCAAAGCGTTTTTTAGCATCTAATTCTACACGTACCTTATCTAATAATTCATCATATTCAGTATTACTATAGCTGCCATGATTATTGCCATTTCCTGTTTCAAAGATATCTAAGAATGTAAGTGGATCATTATAGTCAGGCCCCCAGCCTGCAAATACTATATCAAAATCTTTATTTGACATCCTGCTAAGCCTACTCTTAAAAGGCATAGGCTCTATATTAATTTCTAGGCCCAGATTAGCCCTAAGTTGTTCCTGAATAAATGCTCCATTTTTAACTGCAGTATCATTATCATCAATTATTAATGATAGGGTAATTTTATCAACATTTAGTTCTTCTAAGGCCTTATTATAATGATCTTTAGCCAGTTCTAAATCAAATTCAGTTGCCAACTTACCAACTTCCATATAGAAGTTATCATTTAGCCCATGAATAGCCGGTGAGGTAAAGGATGTTGCCACCTTTGAATCATTTTTTACTATACTATCTATAAAGGCCTGTTTATCAATAGCATATGTTATAGCTTTTCTTAGATTTTGGTTTGCCAGATAAGGATTTTGCAAGTTATATTCCAAATAGAAAGTTGAACCGTCTGAATAACTGTGAATCGGATAATTTTCATTTTTCATTAATTGTACCTGATCTCCGGTTAAACCAACTATATCTAATTCACCAACCTTAAAGGAATTTAGGGCCGCATTAGAATCATTAATCATAAGCATATTTATTTTCTCTAGCTCTATTTTATCCTTGTCATAATAATCAGGATTCTTTTCAAGAACAATTCTACTTTCATGCTCCCAGGAAGTCATTATAAAGGGACCGTTGTATACCATTTTATCTGCATCTGTACCATAGGCAGAGCCAAACTCATTATAGGCCTTTTCATTAAGGGGAGCAAATACTCCAAAGGCTAATGTATCAAGAAAATATGGAGTAGGATTTTCTAATGTCACTTGAAGCTCATAATCTGAAATTGCCTTAAATCCCAACTGATCCGCCCCTACTTTGCCTTCATTATAAGCTTTTCCGTTTTTAAATACATAACCAAAATAAGCATAATCAGCCGCAAAACTAGGTGTAAGCAGTGAGGTCCATGCAAATACAAAGTCATGGGCTGTAACCGGTTCACCATTGGACCATTTCATATCATCCCTTAAGTAAAAGGTATATTCTAGTTCATCCTCACTTACAGTCCATTCCTTAGCAACACCGGGAATAACCTTATCATTTTCGTCCAATGTTACAAGATTCTCAAGGATATGGCGCAGTACAATAAAGGAAGTTGCATCAGTTGTGGTAACTGAAAACATCTCCGGTGGTTCTGAAGTAATATTTACCGTTATTGATTTATCCTCAGAAGTACCTGGATAAGGGCTCTTTTTATTATCAGTGGTGTTTGTATTTTTCTTACCACAGGATGATAATATAGCCATTGTCGAAGTCAATAATAAAATGACAGCTATTATTTTTTTTAATTTCATATATTTCATATTTTTTCCTCCTTATTTTATTTAAAAAGAAGTGTTTATATACACTTCTAGTTTAAGCTTGATGTTAGTTTGTACCTTTTATGTAATTACATGTTAATTTGGGGTTCTTTGTCAATAGTTGGGGAGGATTAGTTGATGAGTTACTAAATATGTATGTTTCAATTGGAAAGGAAGATCCTTAATCACTTGGTAGCGATAATCATGAATTCTTTTTCGACCTCCTTTTTAATGTTTAATTGGCAGATTGGCATTATTGAGGCTTTGTATAGATGCATTTTTTATTATAGAACTTAATTTTTAGAACAAAAAAACTCTTCTTTGGTTTAAATTAATTTTAACCCAAAGAAGAGTAAATTATACATTTATTGTTATTTTCTTTATTTTAGAACCAAACGTGGATGCAAAACATAATAAAGATGAAAAATACAATAACAAACACAGCTCCGATTAAGAGGCCTCCTAAGGTGGCACTAAAGATAAAGTTTCTTAACTCCCTTTTACTAAGTTCCGGCTGCTTTTTGCTGCTTTCTTCATAGAGAGCTTTACCGGGACTATGCCAAGGCATGCCTTCTATATTCATATTAGCCACGACCCGATCATCATCTTCTTTATTTATACTATCTGTGTTGTTTTTATTATATTTCATTTTTATATCCTTTCTATATGCTATCCACTAATCATTATACAAATGGCACTGGACAAAATGTCCGTCCTCTAGTTCCTTAACTTGTGGAACCTCAGTCTTACAAATCTCCATACATTTATTACATCTTGTATGGAACTTACATCCCGATGGAGGATTTGCAGGTGAAGGAATGCTTCCCTCAAGGATTATACGATTCATCTTCACATCCGTATCCGGTATAGGAACGGCAGAAAGTAGAGCCTGAGTATAAGGATGAGCAGGATTCTTAAAGATATCTTCTTTATTACCGTATTCAACCAAGCTTCCTAAATACATAACACCTACAGTGTCTGATATATGCTCCACAACAGATAAATCGTGGGATATAAATAAGTAAGTAAGATTTCTTTGCTTTTGCAGGTCACTAAGCAAGTTTATAATCTGTGCCTGAATAGATACATCAAGGGCTGATACCGGTTCATCACATACAATAAATTCAGGATTTACCGCTAAGGCTCTTGCAATACATATTCTTTGTCTTTGGCCACCGGAAAATTCATGGGGATAACGGTCTTTATGATAAGGCTGTAATCCACAGGCAGCCATAATTTCATCCAAATAATCCTCATATTCATTTTTAGGAACTATATTATGCTCCTTAACTGCCTCACCGATAATTTCACCTATAGGAAGTCTTGGTGAAAGGCTTGAATATGGATCCTGAAAGATAATCTGCATCTTAGTACGTAGCTGTCTTAATTCAGCCTTATTTAAGCTATATATATCCTTACCGTTAAATAAAACCTCACCGGCGGTTTTTTCTATTAATCTTAAAATTGTTCTTCCGGCTGTCGATTTTCCACAACCGGATTCTCCTACCAGCCCCATGGTGGTACCACGCTTAATTTTAAAGCTGATATCATCCACTGCCTTCACTTCACCCTTTTGCTTAGAGAATACGCTGGTCTTTATGGGGAAATATTTCTTTAAATTATTAACTTCGAGAATGTACTCAGAAGTCTGTTCATTTTGATTATTAGTTGCCATTCTCTAATGCTCCTTTCTTGTCGTAATATAAATAACAGGAAACTGCATGGGTGGGTGAAAGATATATCTCTTCAGGATAAGCTCCGTCACATTTTTTTATACATTTATCACAACGATCCCTAAAATAACAGTAATTAGGCATATCAACGGGATTTGGAACCTTACCCGGAATACTATATAAACGATCTACCTTCTTACCGACAACCGGCTTACTGTTCATCAAACCTATAGTATATGGATGACTGGGATTCTTAAATATTTCTTCCGCTGTACCTCTTTCCACAACCCGGCCTGCATACATAACCACAACATAATCTGCCATCTCTGCAATTACTCCCAGGTCATGGGTAATTAGCATAATACTGCTGTTTATCTTATCCTTCAGATTACGAAGCAAGTCCAAAATCTGGGCTTGGATGGTAACGTCTAGAGCAGTTGTAGGCTCATCTGCAATAATGAGTCTTGGATTACATGCAAGACCCATAGCAATCATAACACGTTGTCTCATACCACCGGACAGCTCATGGGGATACATCTTATATACACCTTCACTGTTGGCAATACCCACCATCTCCAACATCTCAATAGAACGAGCCTTGATTTCTGCCTTAGACATATTCTCATTATGAAGTTCTATAACCTCATCTAACTGAGTCCCAATCCTAAAGACAGGATTTAAGCTGGTCATAGGTTCCTGAAAGATCATGGAGATCATATTACCTCTTAGTTTTTGCATCTCGTATGTGGGGGTTTTAGCAATATCATAAACCTCTTTACCGGTGTTGAAACGAATCGAACCGCTTACAATCTGTCCCTGTGGTCTTTGTACCAATTGCATAGCAGAAAGACTGGTAACTGATTTACCGCATCCGGATTCTCCTACTACACCGACAGTCTTTCCCAGTGGAATATCAAAAGATACACCATCTACCGATTTTACAGTCCCTATATCTGTGAAGAAATAGGTATGAAGATTATCAAATTCCAAAACATTATTGGGATCCCTCATCTTGGTAATATATTCTTCCCTGGGAACATTTTTCCTGTTTCTTTTCTTTTCAATCTCACTCGTTATCTTTCTATTTTCCCTTGAGATTCTTCTTGATTCCTTAGCGGAAATATAATTAACATCTTTTACTTTCTTATTTTTAAATAAAGCCACTTATCTCACCTACCTCTTCATCTTAGGGTCAAATGCATCACGTAGACCATCACCTACAAAGTTAAATCCTAATACTGTAACTAATATTAATAACCCAGCCGGTATCCAAACAAACCAATAATTGGTCATAACATAGATGTTGTTTACAGCATTGATTATATTACCCCATGATGCAAAAGGGAACTTAACACCCAAACCTAAATAACTTAGTGTTGCCTCAGTTAAAATAATACTTCCCAGGCTCATTGTACCTATAACAGTTAACTGAGGAATAACATTAGGAACTAAATGTCTAAATATTCTTCTGCTTACTCTAATACCCAAAGCTTCCGTAGCAGTCATAAATTCTTGCTCACGAAGTGAAAGTATCTGTCCACGAACCATTCTTGCAATACCGGGCCATCCAAGTAAGGCCAAGATAATCATCAACATAAATATACGAAGCTGTGGATCTATTTTTAAGAAGTCCATGACTGAACCTAATATAATATACAGAGGCATGGAGGGGATACAATATACAATATCAACAACACGCATTATAAGGTTATCTACCCAGCCTCCAAAATAACCTGCCATACCGCCTAAGATAACACCGATAATAGTTTCAATTATAACTACCACGAAACCGATAATTAAAGATATTCTTCCCCCATACATAAGGCGGGTAAAGATATCCATACCATTTCCGTCTGTTCCCAGTAAGTGTTTCTTAGAAGGAGCTTCATATACATTAATCAGTTCAGTTTCTGTATGTCTTCTTACAGTAAATTGATTGTTTTTACGATTAATTTTGTATTCTACATCCACACCGTCTTTATCCGGGTAGACAAAGCCCTTATCACCATTATCTATGGCTTTAATTATTGCTTCCTTAAAATCTATGGTTAAAAACTCATTATCAACAGCACTAATACTTACATTGGAAACTAAGGCATACTCTGTCTTTGTGTTTCCTTCTACTAAGTAAAATACTGCCGTATTATCTTCTTCGTCTAATTCCATCTCATAAGTTGCCCCGTTAACTTCAAAGAATGTTTCTTTATCATTCATAGCTTTTTGTGCAGCAAAACGGAAGCTATAGTCAAGCTCAGTATCCGGTGAATATGCATTAAAAATCATCTTTGATACTATGCTTATTTCTTTTGGTTTTGCGATGGATGTGTTTTTACCTTTTTGATTAATATAATAAGTAATTCCATTAAGCTCAAAAGATTTTTCCCCTGCATCTGAAGCTGCCAGATAAGCCTCTTCCATTTCTTTTGAGACTGTTTCTCCCTGGGCGGCAGTAAATCTGTTAATTCCTTTTAAACTTACCACTGTTGCAACTTCCTGAAACTGTATAACACGGTAAAAATCTTCACCTTCCTTAACTAAGGAATAAGTTACACCTCCGGATTCAAAGCTCTCCTTTTCTTTATTAATTGCAAGAATTAATTGAGCTCTTGCAACTGAAGGGAAAGTTTCACCCTCAGCATCAAAATACTGATAATCATTATTTATGGATACTCCCGCATAATCTTTTTCAACACTTTCATAAACTTTAAATACCTGTGTCTCTCCGTAAGGGGCTAGCAAGCCACCTATAAAGGAAAACACAAACATAGATGCTAATATAACAAGTCCAACAACCGCCAGGCGGTTTCTAAAAAATCTCTTTGCCACCAACATTCCAGGTGACAGCACCTTAACCCTTTGCTCATCGTCCAAAGCTAAGGAGGTGCTTGTCTTTGTATTTTCATAATCTTTACTCATCTCGTATACCTCCTTAGTTTACTCTTACTCTAGGGTCAACTACTGCATATAAAATATCTGCTATTAAGTTACCCAGTAATGTAAGCATTGCCATAAACACCATATAGAACATAGAAAAAGGAATATCTCCTGTTGTCATTGCCTGATATGATGTATATCCAATACCTTCTATTTGGAATAATGTTTCGGTAATCATAGCTCCTGCAAACAATCCAGGCAAGGATCCGCCGATAATTGTAACTACAGGAATTAAGGTATTACGAAATGCATGATAATTTATAACTTTTTTCTCAGATAATCCCTTAGCTCTGGCTGTTCTTATATAATCAGAATTTAAAACCTCCAGCATATTTGTTCTGGTATATCTCATAAGGGAACCTACGCTAACTATAGTTAAAGTAACTACCGGTAAGACCAAATGATGAGCTCTGTCTAAAAATTTGCCCATAGGACTTAATTGCTCATACATACGGCCAATCATACCAAATAAGTCAAACCATCCTAACTTTACAGAAAATATATATTTCAAAATCGTTGCAAAGAAAAAGGATGGTAAGGAAATTCCAATTAAAGCAAACACACTTATAGCATAGTCTGCTTTACTATATTGTTTTCTGGCTGCTATAATTCCCAGTGGAATTGCAATAGCAATCTGAAGTATAAATGTAATAGATCCTAATACAAAAGAATCCATTATAACTTCTTTAAACTTTTCTGTAACCGGCATATTAAATGCCCATGAGTCTCCAAAATTAAGTCTTACAGCTTGTTTTACCCAATGAACAAACCCGGCAGGAATATTCTTGTCTAAGCCATAGGATGCATTTAATTGATCCAACCACTCTGTATAGGATTTTCCTCCCGGAAGCGAAGCTTTCTCTCTTGCCATATTCTCAACAAAAGAAGATGGCATGCAGCGCATAATTGTGTAAATTATTAAAGCTACAAAGAAGAGTATTACAACGCTAATTGCCAATCTTTTTAAAATAAATTTACGCATAATCTAGCCTCTCCTGTTTCTTTTTTAATAACTTCTATTATAAAGTAATTAATTAATTTATGCCACCCTATATGCGGGTATAAATATGTGGATATATGGGATATTTATGATATAAATCTAAATATTAATCATCCATACAAATGTCTGCATATTTATGCCCGCATATAAAACCGGTCAATTAGACCAGAATAATATGCATTTCATGGCATAAATTAGCACAGCTATAAACATAAGGATAAGAATGCCATGAATTTCATGGCACTCTTATCTTAAATTTCAATAATAAACTTTTAATTACTTTAATTCAGTGTTTTCTATTTCTTTAAACCATTCATAGAAAGTAGTGATATCAGGGGTAACAGTTTCAATATTTACCCTTTCAGCACTAAATACTACTGAGTTTTGTCTCTGATAAACAGGGATTTCAACCGCCCAATCCATTATAATATCTAAGCACTGCTTATAAGCAGACTTTCTATAGGATTGATCATCACTCTTTCTAGCTTCCATTATTAGGGTATCAAGATCAGTATCAGCTATATGATAGTGGTTACTGTCTGTTCCACCCTTGCCAACTATATTGGTGCTGTGGTAAACCTGATACATATCGGGATCGATAGTAGCACCCCATGCAGCACACCACATTTCCTGTGTACCTGCATCAAGTCTGTCCCAAAGAACATTGGCATCTGCTAAGTCATTAACATTAAGCTTAAATCCAATTGTATCTAATGCCGCTGATGCGTCAGTTAAAATTGCAAATGAAGGATGGTTACCGTCTCCGTCACCGGGGATTAAAACTTCATATTCCATCTTAGCACCGGCAGGAGCTGCTGTTAATTTTCCATCTGTTACAGTGTAGCCTGCAGCTTCAAAATATCCTAAAGCAGCCTGTAGAGCCGCTGCATATTTGTCTTCAGAGCTCATATCTGATGTGTAGATTTGATTACCGTTAACGTCTTCTGAGAAAGCAACCTTATAATCGGAATCAGATTTTTGAGGAGCTGCCCATGATGTATTAGATATAGGATAGTTGATAACGCTTGCAGCATCACCATAGTAGGTGTCTATAGCAACATCACGGTAAACAGATAATACTGTAGCTATTGCTTTTCTTAAATTCTTGGAAGCTTCTGAATTAGGTTCTCCGCCTACATTAATTGTATCTGCATTCATGCCGATATAGCCATAACCTAAGTTATCAACTGAGCTTGTAACAATTTTGTCACCGCTTAATTCACCGTTGCTATTAATCTTAGCAATCTGTTCGAATGTTGTCTTGCTTCCTGTTGGATCTGTAATATCTAGTGTACCCTGTTCAATACCGGTTACTTTATCAGCTTCTGTAGTTTCTTTCAGCTGAATATATTTGATTTTAGGTGCACCCTTGTAGTAATGTTCATTTGCTTCTAAGAATACAACCTTGTTCTCATATTTTACAAACTTATAAGGTCCTGCTCCTAGAGGATGAGTTGTCTTGGATTTAACGATTGATAAATCTCCTCTGGGGAAACCAAATTTGTTATTCTCATAGTCATACTGGGATTCATCACCATAGTAATGTAAAGGAGCAACCTGGGCACCGCCAATTTGATAAATAGCAGTTGCGTCGTATCCCTTAGTAATTACCTGAACCTCTGTATCACTTATTTTCTTAATACCTTCTATATTATAAACATCTTCACCTATACCGGCTGCTTTCTTCTCTTCAGTAATGATACTTCTAGCAATTGTTTTAACATCATTTACATAATAAGTCTCATCTGCAGCATATCCGGCACCTAATGCCTTATAGTCTGAACCATACTGAGCAATAATATCTTCAAGTACTTGCTTCTCATCATTAACTGCATAGGAATCATAATTTTCATCTAAACTATAGAAGGAAGCGAATAAATCCTTTTGCTCAGGATGAGCTTCGGTGTAAGATGCATATCTTTCGTCACCATATAGGCTACCAACCCAATCAAACTCGCTTTCTAATACAGGTCTGATTATTTCATCAATAATTGCTTGATTTAAGCTATCGCTAGGATTTTCAATTAATGCATTAACTTCCTCGTCTGTAATAGTCTCAGCAGCTGAACTGTTTGCACGGTAGTTTTGCATACCGATGATTGGCTGAGAATATAATGTTGAGGATCCATCATATGAAGGATCTGATAATACATAGTATGTAAATATAATATCATCAGCGTCCATTACATGACCGTCACTAAACTTAACATCATCTCTAATTTTAATATCATAGGTAGTAATATCAGCTTCTTCATCATAGTTTACTGCTATGTCTGCAATACCGGTATAAGTATAATCTACACCGTTATAAGGGATTGTCTCACCCTCTATTGCATTATAGACAATAGCACCTGTTCTGTCAGTTGTCAGCAGTTGAACGCTAACAAATTCAACTACATCTTGATCATAGCCTGTATCTGCAAAGAACGGGCTAAACTTCTGGCTAAATGGCAGATAACCAACTACCAGAGGTGTTTCAGTTTCGTTATCTTTTTTGTCCTTTTTACTACATGCCGCAAATGCTGACAGAACCATTACAAGCACTAGCAAAAGGGAAATTGCTTTACCAATTTTTCTCATTTTCTTGTCCTCCTCTTTTATTCATTATATATTTAAAATTAAATATATCAATGTAAATTATTGCTATGGTAATCTCCTTAAAATGCAAATAGGAGAAAGATACCTTTAGTTAATTTTTAATCAACCATTATAATCCGGATCTTCCACCTGATAGACTACCCTCTTTTGTAATTGTAAAGATATAATATTTAATGTAATAATTAAGACCATTAAACTTACAAATATTGTCTCTTTAAGGATTTCTTGTTTTGCTTTAAATAAAATAAAGCAAATCTCTCCAATAAGAGTTAGGCTGCTAAGAACTATTTGCCAAATGCTTGAACGGAAAATTCTTACCTTTGTTTCAAGATATTCTGCATGTTTAAGCTTATTACTTGATTTTATAAAACCTACCGTTCCCATTATACTATAGGCAATGGGAAGAAATAATGAAACATAAGGTAGGGCCACATAGGCCACTCTACTACTGGGAGTATTTAAAAAACCAGCTCCCATCACAGTGGCGCCACTGCAAAGCACTAAAGCAAGAAGGTAAAGTTTAACCCTGCTAAGCTTTTTTGAGCTTAGCATGCATATATAAAATTTACCTCTATATTCTGCCACCTGCTTAATCTTACCGTCAGATAGTTCTTTTGTAACCAGTTCATAATCCTTATAATGTTTTTTCATTGTATTTCCTATCATGTATCTTGTACTAAAAAAGTCGTCTATACCGACGACCTTATATGCCTCATGTATATCTCGTTAAATTTACATATTTAATAACTAATATCCTATTCTTTACTTTTATTAGGATTTTTCGTATCAGTTGCATCTATTAATTAATAAAATAGCATAGATATTTTACCTTGTCAAGTATTAGCTTTTATTATTTCTCGAATCTTTTACCTTGTTCGACTTGTTTTTACATATATTTTTTTCCCACCACCACCAAGGCATAAATCACATTTTCTCTAAAAATTCATATAATGTCACATAAGGAGGGGAATGACATGGCTAAAAAAATTGGAATATTTGGCGGCGATAAACGTCAGGTATATATGGCATTATCCTTACTTAATAAGGGCTACTCCGTATATACTTATAGGCTTCTTGATAAAATTACACACAAAAATCATACAAGTGCCAGCGGATTAGATGAATTAATGAAAAAATGCCAAGTGCTTATTGGTCCTATTCCGCTAACCAAAGATATAGTAACCATACCCTCTAGTGCAAGCAATTCATCAAGTAGCTGTAATATAGCCGATTTATTAAATAAAGATCATATGCTTATTGGAGGAGTGATTCCCCAAGATCTTGAAGACTTATGTGAAAACAAAGGGATCTTCTGTTATGACTTAATGAGAAGTGACAAAATAGCAATAATGAATGCTATCGCTACTGCAGAAGGTACAATTTTAGAGGCCATTAAAAATAGTGACAGAAATATTCATAACAGCAATTGTCTTATCCTTGGATATGGACGCT
Source organism: Herbinix luporum (assembly GCF_900070325.1). Classification (GTDB taxonomy): domain Bacteria; phylum Bacillota; class Clostridia; order Lachnospirales; family Lachnospiraceae; genus Mobilitalea; species Mobilitalea luporum. The sequence goes on along the minus strand of NZ_LN879430.1, from coordinate 438,043 downwards.
GCGGAAAAGTTCTAGCTGATAAACTTAAAGGTTTAGACGCCAAGGTTACTATAGCCGCCCGAAGGGAAGCTTCCTTAGCATATGCCCAGGCGGCAGGTTTTAATACTGTTTTACTTGATGATATTAAGTCTGTTTTACCTAAATTTCATTTTATTTTTAACACTATTCCCTCTCTGGTTTTAGATCAGAATTGTCTAAAAAATGTATCCCCCGATGTAGTTATTATTGATATTGCTTCTGCGCCGGGTGGAGTTGATTTTGAATATGCCCTAAACCATGGTATAAATGCAAAGTTGTGTCTTGGAATTCCCGGTAAGGTCTCTCCAAGAACTTCTGCTGATATATTAGTGGCTGAAATTGAAGCTCTTATTAAAGAAAGAAGTGGTTAAATGAAGATAAATGAAAAAAATATCGGTATTGCTTTTACAGGTTCATATTGTACCTTTGATAGAGTGTTTCCGGAAGTAGAAAGACTTGTAGCTGAAAATGCCAATGTATATACAATCTTTTCTGACCAGTCCCAAACTACCGATACCAGATTCGGAAAGGCAGCTGATTTTTTAAAGAAGGCCAAGGAGATTACGGGAAAAGATCCCATAACTACTATAGTAGAAGCAGAAAAGCTTGGACCAAATAATATACTGGATATTATTGTGATTGCTCCCTGTACAGGTAATACATTAGCAAAAATGGCTAATGCAATTACAGATTCTCCGGTTCTAATGGCTGCAAAAGGTCTGCTTCGTAATAATAAACCTGTTGTTATTGCTATCTCTAGTAACGATGCCTTAAGTAATAACCTAAAAAATATAGGATTATTGATAAATACTAAAAATATATATTTTGTACCTTTTAGTCAGGATAATTATAAAGGAAAGCCCCATTCCATGGTTGCCCATTTTGATTTAATTTTGCCTACAATAGAATTCGCCTTAGAAAATAAGCAACTGCAACCTCTTATCTTGGCTCCGGCATAGAAAAAACCAATTCAAAAGGGGTACTAATTTAATTAGTACCCCTTAACTTTTTTAGTTTTCTTTATTTGGCTTCTCTAGTTCTATTATGGCGCTCTTTTTCATAGGTATTCTACAATTCTTATTATTTCCGAATTCTACAATAACTACTTCATCCATAATATCAATTACTACTCCGTAAAAACCGCTGGAAGTTAGAACACTGTCTCCTTTTTCTAAAGTTGACAGCATTGCCTGCATTTGCTTTTGTTGCTTTTTCTGAGGACGTATAAGCATAAAATACATTAAAAGCCCCAGCACTACCATCCATAAAAGTGGTAATACAAGCGAACCGGTTCCGTTGGGATCAGTAGCAGCGTTTTGTGCCAAAAAAATCAAATTATTCATTATATTTCCCTCCTAGGTTAGTTTCTATATGTCTTCCCAGGCAAATATAAATGACCACCTGGGTTAAAAGCAATCAATAATCAATCTTCTCCCCCCATAAAATTCTCAAGTTTTTGTTTTTTATACTCCTTATATCTTTTATTGCGGATAGCCTCTCTTATTTCCTCCATCATATGATTATAAAAATACAGGTTATGGAGTACTAATAGGCGCATGCCAAGCATCTCTTTGGCCTTAAGTAAATGTCTTATATATGCCCTACTATAATGCTGGCAGGCAGGGCAAGCACAACCTTCTTCAATAGGCCTGTCATCTAGCTGGTATTTTGCATTCATTAAATTTAATTTCCCAAATCCGGTATAAGCATGGCCATGTCTTCCGTTACGGGAAGGATAAACACAGTCAAAGAAATCCACTCCTCTGTCCACTGCCTCCAATATATTAGCCGGTGTACCTACTCCCATTAAGTAAACGGGCTTATTAAGGGGCAGATATGGTACGGTTTCTTCTAATATATAATACATTTCCTCATGGCTTTCCCCTACTGCCAGTCCCCCTATGGCATAACCGGCCAGGTTAAGCTCAGAAATTCTCTTGGCATGTTCAATACGGATATCCGCATATGTGCCTCCCTGATTTATACCGAATAGCATTTGCTTCTTATTAATTGTATCTTCTAGGCTGTTTAGTCTGTCCATTTCTTTTATACAACGAATGAGCCATCTGGTAGTTCTCTCCACAGAATCTATCATATATGACCGTTCAGCCGGGTGAGGAGGACATTCATCAAAGGCCATAGCTATGGTAGAAGCAAGATTTGATTGTATCTGCATGCTTTCCTCAGGTCCCATAAATATCTTTCTTCCGTCAATATGGGAACTGAAGTAAACTCCTTCTTCCTGTATCTTTCTAAGTTTCGCAAGGGAAAACACCTGAAACCCTCCGGAATCAGTTAAAATAGGCTTATCCCATACCATAAACTTATGAAGTCCGCCCATTTTCTTAACTATCTGGTCACCGGGCCTTAGATGCAGGTGATAAGTATTGGACAGCTGTACTTGGGTACCTATATTATTTAAATCAATAGTTGATACTGCTCCCTTAATAGCTGCTAGGGTTCCCACGTTCATAAATACAGGGGTCTGTATTGTTCCATGTACTGTTTTAAATTCAGCGCTTTTTGCACGTCCATCCTGTTCGATTAGTCTATACATAACTTCCTACTTTCCATTATAAATTCTAATAACCGATGACATAGTATATTATTGTCTTAATAGTCATTTATAACATTACAAGTATACCTTGAAAAATTATTATTTTCAACTAGAAAAACCAAACTAACTGATAAAGAAAGGGCTGTCCCAGATAATATACATCTTGGAGACAGCCACTTTATTACTATTTACTTGCGGCACCGGAGCAGCCCAGTACATTTACAATCTTATGTTTAACTAATGCTTTAATATATTCTCTTCCCTGAGTCAGATACTGTCTAGGATCAAAATGAGCAGGATTATTCATAAGATGTTCTCTTACACCTGCTGTGAAAGCAAGTCTTAAGTCTGAGTCAATGTTAATCTTACATACTGCCATACTTGCAGCCTTTCTTAACATATCTTCAGGAATACCGATAGCGTCATCAAGTTTACCGCCATTTTGAGCTATAATATTAACATACTCCTGTGATACAGATGAAGCACCGTGTAAAACAATAGGGAAATTAGGAAGTCTTCTTTGGATTTCCTCTAAAATATCAAAACGAAGCTCTGGTTTTTGGCCTGGTTTAAATTTGAAAGCACCATGGCTTGTTCCAATAGCAATCGCCAGTGAGTCAACACCGGTACGGGCAACAAACTCTTCAACCTCTTCAGGCTTAGTAAATGAAGCATCTTCTTCGCTTACATTAACATCATCCTCAATACCTGCCAGTTGTCCTAGTTCCCCTTCTACCACAACACCACGTTCATGGGCATAATCTACAACTTTTTTAGTTAAGGCAATATTATCCTCAAAGCTATGCTTAGAACCGTCTATCATTACTGAAGTAAATCCGCCGTCAATACATGCTTTACAGATTTCAAAATCCTCACCATGATCAAGATGAAGTGCAATAGGTAAATCTGTTTCTAAAACAGCAGCTTCAACTAATTTAACTAGATAATTATGTTTTGCATATTTTCTAGCTCCTGCAGAAACCTGTAGAATAACAGGTGCATTTTCTTCCTTGGCAGCCTCTGTAATACCTTGAATAATTTCCATGTTATTTACATTGAATGCGCCGATAGCATAGCCGCCTTCATAAGCCTTTTGAAACATTTCTTTGGTTGTTACTAAAGCCATATTTTTACCATTCCTTTCATATCGTAAAATTTTTAACAATGAAGCTTTTTATATTATACCATAAATTATATTTATGGAAAGATATTTTTATATTTCATATATATTCTTTTTTAAGGAGAATCTTTTGGGATAAAGTATAGCTTGATTAAAAATTATTAAGGATATAAAATATAGTAAAAACGATTGGAGGTACTATGAAAGCAAAAAGAGTATCAGAATCCGTTACTGAACAAGTTCATATAATTATGCCTTCACATATAAGCGGTACAGATCGTCTTTTTGGTGGACAACTCTTAGCTTGGATTGATGAGGTATCTGCAGTAACAGCCAGACGTCATAGCGGACGTAATGTTACCACAGCGGCTATTGATAATCTGCAATTTAAAGCAGGTGTATATATAAATAATATACTTGTATTAATCGGACGAGTAACCTATGTAGGCAAAACCTCAATGGAAGTTCGGGTTGATACCTACGTAGAAGATCATCTTTCCGGAATAAGAAAAGTAGTAAACCGAGCTTATCTTGTAATGGTTGCCCTTGATAATGAGGAGAAACCCACTGAAGTTCCCGGTCTTATTCTTGAGACAGAAGCTGAACGGGCTGAATGGGAAGCAGGTTTAAGAAGAAGAGAATTAAGAAGCAAAAGGCGTAAAGAAGGATATTAAGTAAGGGGCTTTTAGCCCCTTTACTATATTATCTGTAAGAATCCAATTGCTCTTTTCGATGCTCTTGCTTTTCCTTTGCATTTTTAAAGGTTTCATTATCCATACGGTGTGCATTGTTATTAAGATAACCTTCAGCATATAAAAAACGTTTTTCTGTATTTTTCATATGCTTTTCCTTACTATTATTATCCCCATAGGCAATGATATTTTTTAGATTTTCAATCTGATCCTTTCGTTCTCTTTGCACTTGTTTTGCATGTTCAATATTCTCCGAAGAGGAAATATCGGAATGTTCTTCAAGATGACGCTCAGTACGTGTACTTCTTTCCACTAAATTAACCAAATGGTTTATTCTTCGTTCATTTTCTAGCCCTTTGTTATCCTGTGATCTGCCCTGATCCATTTCTATCCGCCTTTCCATTATATTTTGAGATATCATCTCAAATTTATTTTTTCCCTATATGATTTAGATATGCTTAAAATATGATGGTAAAAGCTATAGAATATCTGCCATAATTTTTTTAAAAAAACTAATTGCTTACTCCATAAACATGCCTTATATAATAAAACATATACTGCTGGACAATTCCGGCATAACCTTGGTAGCTATTGGGATCAAATTTATTATCATAAATCTCTGAAAGTACCCTTTTCATCCATACATCCACAGGAAAGGCTTCTATATGATGCAGGCCAAAAAGTGAAATGCAATTTGCCACCTTATCACCTATACCTTTAACAGTTTTTAGAGACTTAACCGCCTCTTCGTGACTGCAAACTTTAAGATCTTCCAAATTAAGCTCACCGGATATGACAGCCTTAGCAGCTCCTATAATATATTCATCCCTGTATCCTAATTTTAAGGCCCTAAGATCTTCTTTTTTTGCCTCAGCCAGTACCTTAGCCGAAGGAAATGTATAATATATTGAACCTGTAGTACCATCTATACAACGTTTCCCATAGACCTGGCTTATTCTTTCTATACAAGTTTTAATAGATGGAATATTTTTATTTTGAGAAATAATAAAGCTAATAAGCATCTCAAAAGGATCCTGTCTTAAGATTCGTATGCCCCTTCCATACTCTGCTGCCTTATTTAAAAATTCATCGGGACCTTTTATTAAATTATCCACTATATAACCGTAATCATAATCAAGATCAAAATAATCCTTCCATATCTTATTGTAATCATTTTCACTGCAAGTTATTTCAATCAAATCATCTTCTAACTGTTCAAGCTCTATGTAACGGTCAAATGCTACTAGGCTATATCTATTTGGCCCTATAGGATTCATGCGAAAGCATTGGCCAGATTCTGCAATCTGCTTTATATCAAAATTTTTATTTTTTATCTTCATAATTCCCTCTTATCTAATTACTTAATATTTCTATCTTAATATTTACATCTATTATTATAGAATTGATTATTGCTTACTACAAGTATTAGATTTATTTAACTTATATTATGGAAAATTATAAGTGATATGTATATCATTTTAATGTTGCTTGTATATTAATTAATCCTTGAGAACAGTACTTTTTATTATAAGAAAATATAAAAAAATAAAATGGATTCTTATATAAATATTGACAATTCTCATTAAAAGTATAAAATAGTGTTATCGTATCAATGTATCAATGCTTTACAGTATAAAAGCAATGTATCAATGAAATATGTAAATAAAACTAAGAAAGGCGTGGGAATATTATGGGACATAATTCTTATAACCCCTATGAATCAGCACAAAAACAGTTTAATCATGTGGCTGATCAAATCGGACTTGATGAGGCAACCCGTGAACTTTTAAAACAACCAAGTAGAGAATATCATTTTACAATTCCGGTAAAAATGGACGACGGAACTACAAAGGTATTTAACGGATATCGCATCCAACATAATGATGCCAGAGGCCCCGCAAAAGGAGGCATTCGTTTTCATCCCAATGAAACTGTAGATACCATCAGGGCTCTTTCCATGTGGATGACTTGGAAATGTGCCGTGGTAGATATACCCTTAGGGGGAGGTAAGGGTGGTATTATATGTGACCCTCGAACCTTATCTAAAGGTGAACAAGAAAGACTCTGTCGTGGATATGTAAGACAGTTATACAAGAATTTGGGACCAAACTTGGATGTACCTGCACCGGATGTAATGTCTAATGCCCAGCATATGCTGTGGATGCTAGACGAATATGAGACTCTTATGGGAGGTCATTATCCCGGAACCATCACAGGTAAACCGGTTGGAATGGGCGGATCCCTGGGAAGAACCGAAGCTACCGGTTACGGCGTAATATACACCTTAAGAGAGGCACTTAAAGCATTAAAAATAGATATTGCCTCTACCACAGCAAGCTTACAAGGCTTTGGAAATGTAGCAGAATATGCGGCAAAACTTTATACAGCTATGGGCGGAAAGATTATTGCTATCTCCTGCTGGGACAATAATGACAAAAAAGCATATACTTACCGTAATCCGGAGGGAATTAATATTGAGCAAATGGCTCAGATTAAAGACTCCTTTGGAACTATCGATAAGCAAAAGGCAATTGATTTCGGATGCGAACTGCTTGAAGGAGAAGCGTGGATTAGCCAAGATGTAGACATCCTACTGCCCTGCGCCTTAGAAAATCAAATAACTCCGGAAACCTTTGCAAAGATTAGCAAAGAGGTAAAGGTTATATGCGAAGGTGCTAATGGACCTACCACACCGGATTGTGATGAGCTAATTAAAGAAAGAGGAATATATTTAATTCCTGATTTCTTATGTAATGCCGGCGGAGTTACATGTAGTTATTTTGAGCAAGTGCAGTGTAATATGAACTACTTCTGGCCAAAGGAAGAAGTACTGGATAAATTAGATCAGAAAATGACCGCTGCTTTCCATGCCGTTCATAATTTGGCACAGGAAAAAGGCCTTTATATGCGTGATGCCGCTTATGTTATAGCCATTAACCGTGTGGCTGAAGCTGTAAAACTCAGAGGCTGGATTTAAATAATATTTATTTTTCTTATTGACATTGGCAATCTTATCACTTATAATACAGCTGACAAGACAACTGTCATGTCAGCTGAAAGGGTGATAAGTATGAATAATTCTAACGGAGATAAAGTTAAAACTATGACTGTATCGGCACTTCTTTGTGCACTTGGTATTTTGATACCTATGACATTTCCCAGTTTAAAGCCTGAACCGGCATCATTTACTTTGGCAAGTCATGTACCTTTAATTATTGCCATGTTTATTTCTCCAACAGTAACTGCTTTTGTAGCCGTAGTAACAACACTTGGCTTCTTAATTAATTTTCCTTTAGTGGTGGCATTAAGGGCTTTATCTCATTTGATATTTTCCTTAATAGGTGCTTTTATTCTAAAAAAGAACAACAATCTCCTTCTTTCTTATAAAAATACAGCGATTTTTGCCTTTACTTTATCTCTAATACATGGAATTTGTGAGGTTGCAGTAGTATCGTATTTTTATTGGGTTGTTGGAATGACTGATATCTTTTATGAAAAAGGATATCTTTACACTGTAGTATTGCTTGTGGGATTAGGTACCGTAATTCATAGCTTGGTGGATTTTTCAATTGCTATCTTTGTATGGAAACCATTGCAATATATCATATCAATCCCTGCCAATGCCAAAATAAAAATAAAATAAATAATAATGTATGTTTAATTACCGGCTGAAAATTTCAGCCGGTTTTTTTTATCGAAATTCATCTGCTTGTAGAAAAATCCTAAATAATCTATAATTTAATCTAATATCAAATGTGGAGGCAGCTTATGAACAGTATTTCCCATAAAAAAGATAAATTCAATAAGGGATGGCAATACCGCTTAAAGATTGCTATTATAATCGGAATCTTATATGGCTTTTTAAATCTTTTTGGTGTAGGTTGTCCAATTAAATTTTTAACCGGCATATCCTGCCCGGGCTGTGGAATGACCAGAGCCGTTATGGCTGCTTTAAATTTGCAATTTTCCAAGGCATTTTATTATCATCCCCTTTTTGGTCTTGTTCCATTTATGTTTGCCCTATATCTTTTTGAAGATAAAATAAAACCCATATATACAAAATATACATGGATTCTAATAATATCTCTTTTTTTAACAATATATGTCATTAGATTGTTTATTATTGCAAATAATATAGTATTTATTAACATTTCTAGTGGATTTGTGTTAAAATTTATAAGATTTATATTTTAGGAGGATTACAAATGATACAACGTAGAAGTTTATTAAAACTAATTCTACTATCTTTTGTTACATTGGGTATATACCAGATTGTATTCTGGTATAAGTATGCAGATGATGTGAACCGTATCTGTGAAGGAGACGGCGAAGAAACCAAGAACTATATTATAGTAATACTACTTAGTTTAGTAACTTGTGGTATTTATAATTTTATATGGTACTATGGGGTGGGTAATCGTCTGAGCCAAAATGCCCCCCGTTACGGAACTACTTTCAAAGAAAACGGAACAACCGTATTACTTTGGATGCTCTTAGGCAGCATATCATGCGGAATAGGATATGATTTATATTTTTAAAGTAATATTATTTACTTCTTTTGAACTAAAAAACTACTTCTTAAATGGACTATATGTAAAGTCAAATGTTTCCCTGTATTTATCTATATCCAAATAATCAAATACAAAGCAAGTATTAAGATAATTCATTCTTTCACAAAAACCTTCAATATTAATAGGACAAAACTCATAAAATAATGAATTAGCTTCCTCAACTCCCATATATTAATCCGCCGATTGTTTATTATAATATCGAAATATAATTTTATTATCTAGATTTACTTGACACGGCTCATAAGGTTGAAACCCTTCTCTAGCATTTATCCAAGGCTCCTCCTGATGAGTAATAGACTCTAATTCATTTCCTGTAAATTTACCATAAACCTCCCAGACTTGCTCCATTATATCAAGTTCCTCTACTGAAAAAAGATGCTTGTGTATAAAAGTACACTGAGGAATTTCCCCCCAGCCATAACATTTATATCTATAATATAAATCAGGGCAAACCGGTCCATGTACCCAAGCTTGTAAAGGCTCATCAAACAAAGTATAATCTATATTAATTTCGTCTTCATTTAGTATTGCTAAGGTCCAAGCATATGCATAGTAAACTAATTTTTGGAGCTTTTTTGGTGACATGGATTCCTTGCTTAAAAAGAAATTCGCAACTTCAAAAACAGTTTTCTTCTCCATTTGCTCTCTCCCCTTTAATAATTTAAATAATATAATTTCACCCACGATATCACCGCCAAATATAGCTTTATCTATATTATACAGTGATTAATAATTTAAATATACTATATTTAAAACTTTAATTATTATATAACATATTTAACCATATTTTTCAACAAATTAAAACACATTTGTTTAGTACTTACAATTTCAATTTTTTATTTGGTTATATTGCTTAATAATCCAGATAATAATACAACTAAAGCCTTGTAACCATTGAGTTACAAGGCTTTATGTTTTACAGGGGCAGTAGGATTCGAACCCACGACCTGCGGTTTTGGAGACCGTTATTCTACCAGCTGAACTATGCCCCTAAATATGCTGCCCATTTATATTACTATGAATTGATCTAATTGTCAAGTTTTTTTATACAAATATAGGGTCAATTTTTTCTTTGCTACTGTCTTATTATATTTTCTTACAAATTTTTTTTCTAAGACATTACACGTTATCTAATCATTTTTAGTAGATATATTAACCTACCTATTCTCTTTTATATAATCCATTACCTCTTGGATGTTTCTTACACCTACCAGTTTTATTTTACTTGCTACTTTTATATTCCCTACATTAGCTTTGGGAAGGATACATAGCTCAAATCCCATTTTAGCAGCTTCTGCAACCCTATAATCAGCCATATTTACAGCACGAATTTCGCCGGTTAGTCCTACTTCACCAAAGACTATAGTGTTAGGATTAATGGCTATATTGCGATAGCTGGATATAATAGCTGTTATAATTGCCAGGTCTAGGGCCGGTTCTGTAATTCTCATTCCTCCTGCCACATTAACATAAGCATCACAGTCACCCATCTGTATACCAAGGCGTTTTTCCAAGACTGCCATTAAAAGATTTACTCTATTATAATCTGTACCGGCAGCGGTCCTTCTTGGCATATTAAAATTGGTTCTACTTATCAGTGCCTGAACCTCTACCAGGATAGGTCTTGTCCCTTCTATTGCTGAGGATACTACAGATCCCGGCTCTCCTTCAGGCCTGCCATTAAGCATATATTCCGATGGGTTTTTTACTTCTGCAAGACCGGAATTTTGCATTTCAAAAACTCCTATTTCATTGGTGGAACCGAAACGATTTTTTACAGCCCTAAGGACACGATAAGAGGCATAATTATCTCCTTCAAAGTAAAGAACAGTATCAACCATATGCTCTAATACCCTAGGTCCTGCCACCATACCCTCTTTGGTCACATGACCGATAATAAATATGGTGGTACCGGTACCTTTAGCCAGCCGCATTAAAGCTCCGGTAGCTTCTCTTACTTGCCCCACACTGCCCGGTGCCGAAGTTATATCCTCTTTAAACATGGTCTGTATAGAGTCGATAACTATTATATCCGGTTTATGCTTATGTACGACTGCTTCAATAAGATCCAGATTGGTTTCACAAAGGAGCAGAAGCTCGCCGCTAAAAGCGCCGAGCCTGTCTGCTCTCATTTTTATTTGTCCCTTAGATTCTTCCCCGGATATATATAAAACTTTTTTACCTTGACCTACAAGTTCCCGGCACATCTGCAAAAGTAAGGTGGATTTACCGATTCCCGGATCACCGCCAACTAAAACCAAACTTGCGGGAACTATACCTCCGCCAAGTACCCGGTCTAGCTCTCCTATATTTGAGCTTATCCTGGTCTCTGCTTCAGCCTTAACACCGGATAGCAAAACCGGATCCTTAAGTTCTTTATGGCTGTAAGTTGCAGATACGCCCTTTCTTATTACCGGTTCTTCTACAAAGGTATCCCACTGTCTGCAGCCGGGACATTGTCCCAGCCATTTTGAGGATTCATATCCGCACTCTTTACAGAAAAACACAGTTTTTGCTTTTGCCATCTTAAAGTTTTACCACCTTTATAAAATCACATTTATCTTCTTCTAGCTCTAGGCTGAATATAAGCTTACCACCTAAGTTAGTTTTCATTTTCCCCAGGAAGGAATCATTTTTAAAAATTTCATATTCTTTTTCGGCTTCCAACTCAAGAGTAATCTGAGCAGGTTCTTTACCTGTTACTTCAAAGCACAGTTCATTATCCTTCTGCTCCATATTAAATACCGATGTTCCGGGTACTGATTCGTACACGAACATACCGTTTCTCTCTAACTTGGTTATCTTATTATATGTCTTTACCTTATATAGATCTCCTTCATGTTCAAAATCTGTTAACTTAGATTTTACATCCAGCTCATAGTTACCAAAACTTAGTGTCCCATTGTTTTCCTTGCGTATTAACTCTTGAATTACAGGCATTATATGACCCCTCCTATAGTATTTATATGGAACAATATATTAATATTATATTGATATGATTTTCTAATTACCACCAAATATAAGAGCTATTTAAATTGTATTTAAAACTATTTCATTATCTAAATAATCGATTTTAACCTGGTCTCCCTCTTTAACATTTCCCGCCAATATAGCCTCGGCCAATTTATCTTCAACATTAGTCTGAATTGCCCTTCTAAGAGGTCTTGCACCGAACTTTTCATCATATCCTGTTTCCGCCAAATACTCTAATGCTTCTTTACTGGCTTCTAAGGATATATTCATCTGGGCTTTACTTCTTTTTGCAATATTATTTACCATAATTCCCACAATTTCCTTAATATGGTCTTTGGTTAAAGAGTGGAATACAATAATTTCATCGATTCTGTTAATAAACTCCGGTCTGAATATTCTCTTAACCTCATCCATAACTGCATCTTTCATCCGTCTGTAGTCTTCATCTTTATCTACAACAGAAGTAAAACCGAGGCGTTTTGGAGAGATAATATTTTGAGCCCCTGCATTGGAGGTCATAATTATTATGGTATTCTTAAAGCTGACTCTTCTTCCCTGAGCATCTGTAATATGTCCGTCATCTAATACCTGTAAAAGAATATTAAACACATCCGGATGGGCTTTTTCAATCTCGTCAAATAAAATCACAGAATAAGGATTTTGTCTTACCTTTTCACTTAATTGTCCACCTTCATCATATCCAACATAACCGGGAGGTGATCCTATCAGCTTACTTACACTGTGTTTCTCCATATATTCTGACATATCAACCCGTATTATAGCATTTTCAGTACCAAACATTGCTTCTGCCAGTGCCTTAGATAGCTCTGTCTTACCTACACCGGTAGGACCTAGGAAAAGGAAGGAACCGATAGGTCTGTTAGGATCTTTTAGTCCCACCCTACCTCTTCTGATTGCTTTAGAAACAGCTGTCACCGCTTCGTCTTGGCCAATAACTCTTTCATGAAGGATATTCTCCAGATTCTGCAGTCTTTGTGTCTCTTCTTCTTCCAGCTTTTTAACAGGTATCTTAGTCCAACTAGATACAATATCAGCTATCTCCGCTTCACTTACAACCAGTTGATATTCAGCTCTTTGCTTTTCTTCAACAAGCTTTTGCTTCTCTAACTCTTCCTGAAGGGCTTGCTGCTGCTTTTTAATATCACCGGCTTTTTCATAGGCTTCCTCTTTGATTGCTTTTTCCTTTTCTTCCTCTAGCCGGATAATTTCTTTCTCTAATTCCTTAACTGTAGGAGATGTAGTATAAGCACTTAATCTTACCTTAGAAGCTGCCTCATCCATTAAGTCTATTGCTTTATCCGGAAGATAACGGTCATTAATATAACGGCTGGATAATTTGACAGCTGCAGTAAGGGCATCGTCGGTAATTCTTACCTTGTGGTGTGCCTCATACTTATCCCGAAGTCCAAACATAATCTGGATTGCCTCTTCCTCAGAAGGCTCTTCAACAACCACAGGTTGAAATCTTCTTTCTAAGGCTGAATCTTTTTCAATGTATTTGCGATACTCCTCCCTAGTGGTAGCCCCTATAATCTGAAGCTCTCCTCTAGCCAATGAGGGTTTTAGGATATTTGAAGCATCAATTGCCCCTTCTGCTCCACCTGCCCCTATTATGGTATGAAGCTCATCGATAAATAAAAGTACATTTCCGTCGTTTATAACTTCATTTATTACCTTCTTAATTCTTTCTTCAAATTCACCACGATATTTAGAGCCTGCTACCATACCGGATAAATCCAAGGTAACTACCCTTTTATCCTTAATGGTTTCCGGAATATTTCCTTCAACTATTTTAAGGGCAAGGCCTTCAGCAATAGCTGTCTTACCCACTCCCGGTTCACCCACTAAGCAAGGGTTATTCTTGGTCCGTCTGCTTAGTATCTGAACCACTCTTTGAATTTCAGTCTCTCTGCCAATTACAGGATCTAATTTGCCATCTCTGGCATATTGGGTTAAATCTCTGCTGTATTGGTCAAGAGTTGGGGTAGAGGACTTAGCCTTACCCTTATTTTTACTGGCAGAGTAATCATTCTTAGCAGTACTGATATCTACACCGGCTGCCTGCAACAAATCAATATATACCTTCTGTAGATTAACTCCAAGGGTATTTAAAAGCCTTACAGCTATACAATCCTGCTCCCTAAGCAAGGCAATTAAGATATGCTCGGTACCTGCTTGTTGGGCTTTAAATCTGGCTGCTTCCCTCTGACTTTGATCTAAAATTCGCTTAGATCTTGGGGTAAAATCTCCCCCCTCCATCATTTCAACGCCGCTGCTAGGTGCTATAAGCTGATTAACCAGCTCCATAACCTTCTCAACAGTTACGCCATTTTCTCTTAGTACTCTGGAGGCAACTCCATCAACCTGCATTAAACCCATTAGGATATGCTCTGTACCAATATAATTATGGTTAAGACGTAAAGCAGTTTCCCTAGCGGAATTAATCGCTTGTATTGCATTTTGTGTAAATTTATCGTTCATCTTAATGTCCTCCATTCTAACTTATGAGTACTAGCCGGGTATCTCTTCATTGTACCATCAAAATATAAAACATTTCAGAATATAAAATATTTTACAATATAAAATATTTTACAATATTAAATATTTTACAATATTAAATATTTTACAATATTAAATATTTGGCAATATTAAATATTTGGCAATATTATATTTAACAATATTAAATATTATATGTTATATAATTGTAGGTAATTCTTTTCTAATATATTCAGCTCTAGCTCTATCCCTTGCTATGCTTCCTACATTTTTACCGATGGTCCACTGAAGGCTTCCAGGCTGTACACCCATCATCATCTTATGGATATTAAATTCTTTGTCAAACTTTATTAATCCACAATCTAGCCCAAATTTTAATTGGGATAAAAGAGTCATTGCATCATCTGAACTTATATTTCTAGCATATTTTAATACACCATAAGCACGGTATACTTGGTCTTCTATTTCATCTGAATTAAGGGATAGCATATATTCCCTTCTTTTTCTTTCCTGTTTTACAACTTGATCAACTATACGCTTTAGGTTATCGATAATCTCCAGCTCAGAATTACCTAAGGTCTTCTGGTTGGATATCTGATATATACTACCTAAGCTTTTGGTTCCTTCTCCGTAAATGCCACGGATAGTTACACCATATCTGCCAACCTCTTCAAACAATTTCTGTATCATTCTTGCAGCACTAAGTGCAGGTAAAAACACCATACAAGATGCTCTCATCCCTGTTCCGGAATTAGTGGGACAAGAAGTCATATATCCATATTTCTCATCATATGCAAATTTAAGTTGCTCATAGGCAATATCATCTATTCGATTTGCTATCTCATAGGCCCCCTCTAGATTCATTCCGGCTACAATAGCTTGAATCCTTACATGGTCCTCCTCATTTATCATAATACTGACTGTCTCATCTTCTGATAGTATTAAGCCAGTAGTCTGTTCTTTCTCTGCCAGCAGAGGGCTTACTATATGCCTTTCTACCATGGCAGCTTTATCAATATCACTTAATGTTTGAATATTACAGGAATAATACTTTCTCTTATCCTGTTCTGCTAGGGATGTGGTTATACTCTTAACCCTGTCTACTAATTTTACAGCCTCTGCTTCCACAAGCAAGGGGGAGAATTTAAAATCCTCTAAATTTCTGGCAAGCCTAACACGGCTGGAGATAACCACGTCGCCATCCGGTACAATCTCTTCATACCATTTAAGCATTATTGGCCTCCTCCTTTTTTAGCTGCCTAATTAAATCCCTAAGCCTAGCTGCTTCCTCAAATTCTTCTTTTTCTATGGCCTCCTGAAGTTCTATGGATAGTCTCTCTACCTCAGTTAAGTCCTGTAATATCTTATCTGTTGATGAGACAAAGCCTTTGGGCCGTTTTCCGGTATGAACTTCAGCCCCCTGTATTCTTCTTAATGTTTCTCCCAATTCCCCATGGAAGCTGCGATAACACTGGGCACATCCGAAACGCCCTCTTTGCAAAAACTCTTCATAAGTGGACTTACAACCTTCACAAACAAGGCTGGGTTTGCTTTCTCCAGGCTTCTTTGTTGCACTTGTATGATATCCCCCTAATAAGGTTGATAGTAAACTATTTAGGGTAATATCAGAATTTAATAAAGGTTTTTCCATTTGAAAGGATGTATAATCAGCTGCACATTCTTCGCAAAGATGTTGTTCCGTCTTTACGCCATTAATTATTTCAGTATATAATACTTTTGCATTTCTTTTTAAACATCTGTCACACAACATAGGAGTTACCCCCTTTCAAACTCATTATAAATCTCATTAATAACCTCAATTACGTCATTACGACTTAAGTTTTTACAAATTGCCTTGGCCAGTATTACTCTAAGTTCTTCCTTCAAATCCTCAATAGCCTGCATCTTATTGACATCAATAGCAACTACTGCGCCTTTTCTTCGATCCAGTTTAATATATCCCTCCTGTTTCAGAATAGAATATGCTTTATTAACTGTATGCATATTGATTCCAATATACTCTGCCAATTCTCTTACTGACGGAAGATTATCCCCTTCCTGGAACTGAGAGGATGCAATGCCATATATGATCTGATTTCTTAGCTGTATATAAAGAGCTTCATCACTATTAAAATCAATCTTCACATACATCGTATACACCTCTTACTTTATTTTATGTGATTAAATCACATAGATACACAACCAATTTAGTTATATCTGTTATACATATTGTATAACAGATATGTTTCTTTGTCAATATATAAAAGGTCCGGTCTTATTTTTGCTTCCTATTCTTTATATACAAACGAACTACAACAATTACTAAACCGGCACATAGGGCACAGAGTATTGATATAACAATAGCAGCCTTATTTAACTTAGAACGGTATTTTTTAGAGCTACTTTGATCCTCATTATCTATATTATCTGAAGGATCTGTTACGGAATCTATATCTTCCACAAAACGCTGCAGGGTTTTTTCAACCTTATCATAACGATAGAAGTTTGCTTCCCCCAGCTCATTCTCAGCATATATAAGAACAAAATCGCTACCGGGTAGATTAGGTTCGTATACCGAAATAGATATACCTGATAATATCATATTGGTTTTTGTGTAACCCTCAGGTATTTTTACATCACTAGCGGGTTCTAGCAATTTATATTTTCCATTATATATAGCAAATATTTCATTATCCTCCTGAATTAATTCAAAACTACCGTGACGATTATCCGGTGTTATTGGATCTATATCTAATTCATCTTCCGGAGCACTTTCCTTAGTAACATTAATTACATATTCTACTTTCTTTCCGGACTCGGCAACAACTGTTGTAATA
The DNA here is from genome assembly GCF_900070325.1 of Herbinix luporum. GTDB lineage: Bacteria > Bacillota > Clostridia > Lachnospirales > Lachnospiraceae > Mobilitalea > Mobilitalea luporum. Next base: position 420,758 of record NZ_LN879430.1, on the reverse strand, counting down.
ACTTTATTTTCTCCTTCTTTTAAAGTTTCATTACCGGAAATGCGAATAGTTGCCTTTTCATCTTCCGGAAGTGCTACCACAACTAACTTCTCTACATCATAAGCTACATTGGTATTATATTCATATATATTCTTGTCAAATGCAGGATTTAACTGTGAAGGACTTATCTTTAATGAGGCAAGACTGGCATTATCAGAGGCTGTATGGGCTGCCTTAACCTCTAACTCCAAAATATTACTAGATACAGACATAGGCATGCCTGTCTCATAATCATATACCATAATCTGACCGCTAAATTCTATCTCACATTTACCAACTTTTATAGCCTTAAATTCTAAGGCATATTTTCTATTGTCATCAGCTTCTGAAATATTAACATCAGCAATTTTTAAAAAGCCACTGCTTCCCTTAATAAATGAAGCTCCGCTTTTGTATTCTAAAATATTTTCATCATAGACTAAATTAGCCTCAATATCAGAAAAGATGGTATCTGAATCAATGGTTATATACACATATACACTATCACCGACAGTTATCTGATTGTTATCAGCTGTAATTTCTATATTGGCACTGGCTGCCTTTATGCTGCTTATATTTAATAATCCGCCCATTACAAATAAGAGGCAAAATGCTATTGCTTTAAATAATCTTCTTTTCATTCTTCTTCCCTTTCTCCTTTATCTAATAATAACATATTGTTTGGAAGAAACAATATATTTTTCCAATTGTAATTTTTTATTAATAAAAATAATTCCGGCCAGATGGTTTATTCCATTCCGGCCGGAGTTATTGCAAATCCGGTAATCCAGCCTTACATAGTTTATTTTTTTAGGCTGATATATTACTCCCTTACAATATTAATGGTATAGTTTGCAATGTCGCCATTTTCAGCAACAACTCTTATAACTATCTCATTATTTCCTACACTAAGAGGTATAGTTCCTCCTCCTATTACTTTGGCTTTTGTACTTACACTGCTAGCTTTAATATCTACTGTCTCAATATTATTTCCTACAATCAGATAATAATTGTATTCTGTTTGATCAAAGGTAGGTGAAATCTTAAGTTCCTTACCTTTTACATCAAGAACTTTCAAGCTCTTTAATCTGTTATTAGGATTATACTGTTTTGTAGGTCTTGGACAAGGTTTGGATGGCATATTCAGATATACCGGAATAGAGAATACTATAGGAGTATCTTCCATATTCTTATAGGCTGCGGCTATCTTTTTTGCCTCTGCCCAAGGAGCTTCCACATTGGTCATATATTGATGGAAATAAGTTGATACGGGAGTTACATTGAATTTCTGTAAATAAACCGTATCCTGCCCCCTATTAATATAGGTGCTTCCCAAGAAATATGACCCTCCCACTATAGATCTATAAGGACTTGTCCAAGGAATAAGGTATTTCTCATTATTTGCCTTGTTCTTGCTACCGTTCTTGGCATAATTTAATCCGTTGGCAATGGCACCTCCACCGGGGCTGTCATTAGCTCCGATATTATAAAAGTTGTAATAACCCTCATATCCTTTGTATGTACCTGACACACTGTTACTAAGTGTATTTGGCCCGGTTACTACTTCCTGCTTAACACGGGATGCCAAATGGTAAGGGCTTACCCCTGAATACTCTGCTGCCTTTATAAATGTCTCACCATAAGTTAAGGTCTTAGATTTACCGTCATCGTCTATGAAGGTATATGACTTATTATATAGTGCTGTTCCCTTTAATATATTCTCTACACCTTTTGCATTTTGATAACGGCTTTGATATCTAAGAAGTTCAAATTGGAAGATTCTCTCTTCATCTAGGAAATTCCTTGGATCCATATAATATTCTATGGCAGCTTTAGAAGCTGTAACCCAATATGTACCGTCATATACAACGAACTTGTCCGTCTTCCAATCATATGCCCCCTTATCAAAGGATAGCCATTCCACACTTCTTGAATTAGGTATGGTATTCTTGCCCGGTACACTTTCTTCCTTAATCACAGTGTTCCAATCAAGTCCCGTATGGTAGGCTAAAAACACCCAGTTGGGATGTTTGGCATGTAACTGTCTTAGACCTTCCTTATAAGATTCCGGGAAACCTTCTCTAATAAGCATTTCCTCAAAATCTAAATCATCAGTATTATCAGGAACCGGTGTAGGAGTTGCTTTGGGCACTTCAGGTGCTTCCGGTTGCTTCCAGTCAACATTAGCAGGTAACTTGGATCCTACATAAATATATTCAGCCCTAACATGTCCCCTTATATTATTATAAGAGACATTATACCAAGTTTCACCGTTTACCCTTATGGCTTCATTAATTTGAATCTTATCTCCGCTTTTTAGTAAAACAGGTTTACCGGATGAATCATATAAAAAGTTGTCATTTACCGCCCTGTTTTCATATACATTAAGATATAAAATATTACATACAAAGCCATCTATAGGTCCATATATATATGAATAAATAGGATTGTCTTTAATCTCTAAAACCTTAGCATCCGCCGGCGTCGGAACAGGTGTCGGCGTTGCCTTTGGTTTTGGTGTCGGTGTTGCTTTTGGCTTTGGGGTAGGCGTCGCCGTTGGTTTTGGTGTGGGTGTCGCTTTTGGCTTTGGCGTTGGTGTTGCTTTTGGCTTTGGGGTAGGCGTCGGCGTTGGTTTTGGTGTCGGCGTCGCTTTTGGTTTTGGGGTCGGTGTAGGAGTAGGTGCCGATGTGTTTTTGGTTTCTTCTCCCCTAAATCCAATCTGATAAGCGGGAACATAACCGCTGTACTTTACCTTACTTACCGTAAATGATATCTTGTACCACTTTTCACCGGACACTACTGCTTCATCTATAATATTTACAGCCTTATCTTTTTTAAGTGAAATAATATTACCTGATGAATTTTTTACATAAGCAGACTTACTGTTGGCACTTTTTCTTACCTTTATCTTGGAAGCAATTACTTTCCCTTTAATGCTCTTTTTCAAATCTAACTTAATATAAAGGCTGGATACATATCCGGTTTTATTATTTGCCATATTAATTTGATACCATTTTGTATTACTATTTTCTGCCTCACCAATAACAGTAACCTTATTGTTCTTCTTTAAAGAACCTATTCTAGAATAATTTGTACCTGCCCCACTTCTAACATTTAAAGAACTGGCAGTAACAGAAGCTTGATGCTTATATCCCTGGGATGTACTGCTGTTTTTCGGTTTAGGTGTCGGGGTGGGTTTTGGTGTCGGAGTAGGTGTAGGCGTTGGCGTCTTTTTTGTACTTTTACTTTTCTCCGCCTTAATGTAATCACCATGTACATAACCTTTTATATTTTTCCCGTTGAACTTTAGAGAAACATAATACCAGTCTCCTGCTTCCTCTAAAATTGTTACGGTTTCATTTCTACGTAGATAAACATAAGTTCCGTCATTAAGCTGTACCTTTTTGGCAGATGTAGATGGTTTAGCTCTGACATTAAGCGTACTGGCTGTTACTGTCCCCTTTCTAGTAGCTGCAACTATGGTACTTGCTACCTGATTAGGCACCAATAAGCCTATACATAGTAAAATCACTATACATTTATGAAAAAACCGCCTTTTCATAAGTACTCCTTTCCAAGAACAATCATTTAATATATGTCGAATACTATGGTTATATTAAAAAAGAACTATGGCAGTTCTGTGGCATATACAGGATTTCATGTCATAAGATACATTTAAAGGTTAAATTTTGAAATGCAAAAAATAGAAAAAATAAGAGCCCCGGTATTTTTTATACATAAAATACCGGCACCCTTACCAGTCACTTATCATTAATTTTTATTGGATCGCTTTACCTATATCTTTTCTCATATATTTATTCTTAAAATGAATATTATCCGCAGCTTCATAAGCCTTGCTTCTGGCTTCCTTTAAGGTTTTGCCTATTGCAGTAACCCCAAGGACTCTTCCTCCGTTGGTAAGAATTTTATCATTTTCCTTCTTACTTGCGGCATGGAATACATAATAATCCTCTTTGTCTGTGAAATTATCAAGTCCTTCTATCTCAAATCCTTTTTCATAGGACAAAGGATAACCATCTGATGCTAGGATTACGCATACGGCTGCATTATCCTCAAAGGAAAGATTAACCTTATCTAATCTGCCCTCAATACAAGCTTCTATCACGTCAATTAAATCATTTTTTAGCCTAGGAAGAACTACTTGGGCTTCCGGATCACCAAACCGTGCATTGTATTCCAATACCTTAGGACCGTCTTTGGTAAGCATAAGACCTACAAATAAGATGCCTACAAAATCTCTTCCCTCTGCTTTCATAGCAGCCATAGTAGGCTGATAAATATACTTTTGGCAATATTCATGGATTTGCTCCGTATAAAAGGGGCTTGGTGAAAATGTTCCCATTCCTCCTGTATTAGGTCCTTGGTCATTATCAAAGGCTCTTTTATGATCTTGGGCACTGGCCATGGGAATAATATGAGTACCATCACAAAATGCCAAAACCGATACCTCAGGACCTGTAATAAACTCTTCTATAACCACTTGGCTTCCTGCCAAACCAAACTGCTTATCCTCCATAATAGCTTTAACAGCACTGACTGCTTGGTCAAAATCATTGCAGATTATAACTCCCTTACCAAGGGCTAGGCCGTCTGCCTTTACCACAATGGGAAAATCTCTGGTTTTTAAATACTCTATAGCCTTATCTGCCTGGTCAAAAGTTTCATAAGCGGCCGTAGGAATATTATATTTCTTCATAAGATTTTTTGAAAACACTTTTGAACTTTCAATAATAGCGGCATTTTTTCTGGGACCAAAAATCCGCAGCCCCTTTTTCTCAAAAACGTCCACTATTCCATCAGCCAAAGGATCATCGGGTCCTACTATGGTTAGATCAATCTTATTGGATAGAGCAAAATCAGCCAGGGCTTCATATTCTATTACAGGAATATCTACGCATTCTGCACACTGGGCAATTCCCGCATTACCGGGAGCACAGTAAAGCTTGTCCACCTTTGGACTCTGTGATACCTTCCAAGCTATGGCATGCTCTCTTCCGCCTCCGCCAATAATTAAAACCTTCATTATATTACCTCCACCACCTTATTATCCCGAATCCTAATTCGCCCTTGTGCAATAAGTCTAACAGCTTCGGGAAGGATTACCCATTCAGCTTCTTCCATAACTCTTTTTTGTAGAGTTTCCGCTGTATCGTTTTTCTCAACATTTACAGCCTTTTGTAAGATAATAGGTCCCGTATCGGTACCTTCATCCACAAAGTGAACCGTTGCCCCGGTTACCTTAACCCCCCGAGCCAATGCAGCTTCATGAACCTTAAGCCCATAATAGCCTTTACCGCTGAAGGAAGGGATCAGGGACGGATGGACATTTATAATTTTATTTTGATAATGTTTAACGATTTTTTCGGGAAGTATCAGCAAAAATCCTGCAAGGACTATCAAATCCACCTCATAGCCCGTAAGCAGATTATAAAAAGCCTCCTCAAAAGATTGCTGATTATCAAAATCTTTTTTACTTATTATGGCTTGTGGAATATTATGAGCCTCGGCTCTTTTTAGGGCATAAGCTTCCCTATTGTTACTGATTACTACACTTATAGTGACTCCGGGAAGATTTCCTGCCTCTATCTGATCAATCAAAGCCTGTAGATTGGTTCCTCCCCCCGATACTAAGACGGCCAGCCTTAACATAATTTTACCCCCTCAGTACCTTGGCCAACTTCTCCTATAATATAAGCCTTCTCCCCAGCCTTATTTATTATATTGACAGCTAAATCTGCCTGAGCCGGATCCAGGGCCAAAATCATACCGATGCCCATATTGAAGGTATTATACATTACTTCATCGGAGATATCCCCGTCCTTCTTTAACATGTTAAAGATAGGGGGAATATCGTAACTGTCCTTTTTAACAAGTCCGGTCATACCTTGAGGAAGCATTCTAGGAATATTCTCAAAAAATCCTCCCCCGGTAATATGGCTACAACCTTTTATATATACATTGCCCTCCTTTAATTCCTGTAAGGCTTTCACATATATCTTTGTAGGTGTAAGTAAAACTTCACCAAGAGACATACCCAGGCTTTCGTAATAGGTTTCAAGAACATCAAGTCTCATAGAAAAAACATTACGAACTAAGGAATAGCCATTACTGTGAATACCTGAAGAAGCAATACCTACTAATACATCCCCGGCTTTTATATCTTTACCGGTAATCATATTCTTTTTATCTGCAATTCCCACGGCAAAGCCCGCCAGGTCGTATTCATCCTCAGGATAAAAACCCGGCATCTCCGCTGTTTCACCGCCAATTAAGGCAGCCCCTGCCTGCTGGCAGCCCTCGGCTACACCCTTAACTATACTGGCAATCCTTTCAGGTTCATTCTTGCCGCAAGCAATATAATCAAGGAAAAATAAAGGTTCTGCTCCGGAACAGGCAATGTCGTTGACACACATGGCAACACAATCTATACCGACAGTATCATGCTTATCAAGTAAAAATGCAATCTTAAGCTTTGTTCCTACCCCATCGGTTCCGGATACTAGGGTAGGCTCTTCCATATTCATAAATCTCTTTAAAGAAAATGCACCGGAAAATCCCCCTATATCAGATAAGACCTCCTTACGCATAGTTTTCTTAATATGCTCTTTCATAAGGTCCACTGCCTTATAACCAGCTTCTATATCGACTCCTGCCTGTTTATAATCCATAATAACCTCCTAATATTAATTCAAGGGCCACAATATCTACCTGCCAACATTCTAGCATACCTAAGAGAATCTTTCAGAAAAAAAATCTTATCCTTTTTATAAGCTTTCCTTATAAGTATGTCCTATTTATAAGTATTTTTCATCTTTTTCCTATAAACTTTCAAATTGCTTCCTTCCCTTGCCAGTTAATATTTTATATATAACAAGGTTAAGCAGCCACAAAATACATATAAAAACAAGAGCAGCTACCATATAATTACCTGTATAAATCCATAGAAAATATTGTAAAGCTAAGAGGCCTAATCCGGAAAACACAGAAATCATAGAGGCCGTGCTTTGTTTTACCACTACAGTTTCACTAGACCATTGCAGATTGGGAAAATTCAAATTTATCATTAATCCATACATAGATATAAATACAGAAAAGGAAACTGCAGTAAGAAGAATCAAAAGCCCTTTAATAAAAGGAATTTTTAAAGTAATAATTATAAGTATTGTAGCCGGTATCACGGGACTAAGAATAGTCAAATTAACTAATATCTTAGAAGCAAATACCGTAATTACAGATACCGGAATACTTTTTACTATCCATATGTTTTTACCTTCCATTGATATGGAAGCCATAGTAGTACAGGATGTAGCAATACAAAATGTTATAAAAATCGGTACAAAATCATGTAAATCCCCCATCATCTGCATTTCTGCTGCCAAATCATTAAGATTAACAAAGGGCAGGGCTATGGCTCCAATAAACATAATAGCAATACCAAATCCTGTATTCATCACATAGACCGGTGATGAAAAATAACGTTTTAATTCTTTCCGATATAGGGCTGTAAGAGGCTTGTTGCTCTTTAATTTACCTAATTTATAATTACCCTTATATCTTCCGGTCATAATTGTGGTATTGATTTTTACAAACACCTTACCTACCAGTAAGGAGAATAGAATAAATGCAATAACCGATATAGCAATAAATATAAGCAAGGACCAAAAATCTAGATTAATAACTGCCTCAAAATAAAGACCGGCCAAGGGGTAAATTGTATTAATCTGCTTAGATAAGTACTTACCTAGTTCTACCAATACTTGCTGAGAATCCGCCAGTATATAAGGGGAAATCATTATTCCGATTAAAAATATAAAGGTAAAAACCATATATATTATATTACTATACCTAAAACCCATTGAAATATAAGTAATTACTGTACCAAAAAATGTAGCAATAATTATGGGAATTAAAGGTATAAAAAATACCGTCAATACATTGAAAATATAAAATCCTACTGAAGGTCTAACCAGTATACCGTAGGCTACCATCATTGGTATTATTACAATTAATACAAATACCAAGTTAATAGAATATAAAAGAATAATCCTACTGGCAACAATCTTACCGGTACTTATGGGCAGAGACATTACCATGTCATAATCCTCAAAACCAAAGAGGGTGCCTTTAACCTTATAGATTGTTGTAAATAATACAGCCATACTGGTAAGAGCCATAAATAATGAAGGCATAATTTCAATACTGTTAAACTGCTTTAAGCT